>NZ_BAAFZH010000082.1:0-128609 GCF_054684315.1 Scytonema sp. NUACC21
GGGAGAGGGGGGGAGAGGGAGAGGGGGAGCGAGTTTTCTGGTTTTTGTACAGATTGTTTAATCATAACTAATTAACCAGACTTGATATTAGTAGTACACTTGAACGCGTTGAAAGGGCTGGCAGTGCCCACCCTACGTCATGGCAAATGACAAAGGACAAATGACCAATGACATTTTTTAGGTAGATCCCCGGTTGCCTTTTAGCCAATTTTGGTGCGGAAAGATAAACTGGGATCTAAATCAAAAACTCTATGACAAGCGATATGGCAGTAGAACAATTACGCCGTTATAAGGAATATGGGGAATCTGTACTCCAGAGCTTAGATTTAGTATCGCAAAACCCACCTCCCAAGGATAGCTGGGTTCCGGTAACCCTTCACGAAAGCATCCAGCGCCTTCAGCAATCTGCTACGCGGGTCGTAGAACTTGCCTCTTCCCCTGTCAAGATTGGAATTATGGGGGAATTCAGCAGTGGAAAAACGTTGCTTTTGGGTAGCCTCATTGGCTATGCTGATGCTTTACCCGTAAGTGAAACCCCCACGACAGGAAATGTCACTGCCATTCATCTCGTTCAACAACCAGATTTACAAACAACAAAAATTAGTAAGTTTACGGTTGAATATCTTTCTCACGAAGGCGTGAGAGAGTGCTTGCGCTATATGTTGCAGGAAGCAGAACAGCGGATAAAAGCCGTAGATTTACCCCCATCTGAACTGGCTGGTCTGAAAAGCTTGTACCCAAAAACACAAGTTGATAGTCAAGGTATACTGAGATGGTGCGAGCAAACGTGGAAAATTCAAAGCTTGGAACTCAGGTCTTTATTACGAGAACTGGTAGTCTTCCTTCGTACCTATAATGTCTACGGAGATGATATCTGCGGGAAAAGCTACCAGATTGATAGTACCACCGCTCACAAGGGGCTGAGGTTAGCTGAGCCACCCATAAATATTTTAGAACTCAGCTTTGACCGATTGCCCCCGACTCCCAAACCTTGGGAAACTCTGTTGCAGCCTTCCGCTAAAGATTTACAGGGTAGCTTCTCCCTCATTCGCCGTGTTGATGTGACGGTTGAAGTTTCAAAACAAATTTGGGATTTATCTGCCCTACAGGGTACAAATGAATTTATTCTTTTGGACTTCCCAGGGTTGGGGGCTGCTGACTCTAGCGTGAGAGATACTTTTTTATCTCTGCGGGAACTCAGAGATGTGCAAACAATTCTGCTGTTGCTGAATGGTCGATATCCTGGTGGCGTAACTGCAACTAAAATCCGCAGTATGTTGGAACGGGATAAGGGACAAGACCTCAGAGACCGAATTGTTGTTGGTGTTGGACGCTTTAATCAAGTACCTCTCAGCAGCAGTGATGAACGAGCGATCGCCGATCTTTTAGATGAGCCGCTGCTTTCAGAAGAAACAGTCCTGGAACAGCTTAACATTCTGAAACTAACTATTGCTAGCGCTGGTAATTTGACCACAGAGAAAAAAAATATCGTTCTGCTGTCACAACTGTATGGATTAACAAAACTAGCAGAACAATCCTCTCTACTACAAGTTTGTTCCAGAGAGTTTTTCTCTGAACTAGATAAACCAAATAAACCAGAAGAGTCGCAACTGCGAGAGAAGTGGCGACAATTAAGCGAAATGCTCCCTTCCTCCAGCTATTTGCACAAACAACTGAGTGATTTTGCGGAAGATGGTGGTATTAATAGGTTACGTTCTTTACTTAAAGACCATGTGGCTTTACATGGAATGAAGCAACTTGTAGAAGATACAAGAAGAGCAGCTGAGGCTTTGAGAAAGGAACAAAACAACCTGAAAAATCTTTTAGCCGAAATCCCCGCCTACATACCCGTGGTAGAAAGCCCTGTTTTTCTTATCCTGAGGGAATCTATAGAAAACCTAGTGACAGCTTACAGGGAGTTTCAGGAAGATTTAGAAAAAAAACCAATTTTGACTAACCGTAACGGTGTATCAGTAAGCGATGTAGTCAAAGATGAACTCACCAATAAAATCTTCTTTGAATGGAGTGAATGGACATTGCTTTTCGACAGAACTAAAAATGGAACAATTGTTCTGACGAAACGTGAAAGCTTTTTTGAAGAAGATGAGATTGATGATACTATCCCCACCAAAAGTGATGACTTTTATTCAGTCTTTGTGCAAACTATCAAAGATATGCAAGCCTTTGCTCACGATCGCACTACAGAAGCAGTGACAGACTTGTTTGGCAAATTATCGACTGATGTGCAACTAGAAAGGGACAAACTCAGCGCCATTTTACTACAAGAAAAAGAATCTTTGATTGAGAAAAAATTTGGTCGGTCTCAAGTCCGCCTGTTTAGAAACCTTCTGCGTGCGGTTGAACCAGCAAAGAGATGGCAAAACCTCATTGTCCAACACAGTGGGCTGGGTGGTGATGTCGTTCCTATTAATGCCGATGTTTTATTCCCCCTAGCACGTCAGGATGACAGGCATCAGAACGGTCAAATTTTTGACTGGAGTCCTGATAAAAAATTCCCGGTTCCCCCAAGACCATTCAATCACCAAGTCGCCGTTTTACGATTGCGGGATGAAATCACCGCTAGTGCTGGATTACACCTAGTGCAGTATGTCAGCCAACTCACCAAGCAGGTGAAAGTTTCTTTCTCTAAAGCTTTGAAGGAAATTGTGGACAATTTGCAAGAACTTCTCAAATCAAAGCACGAACCCCTACTAAGATACATTGCAGCAGTTGAGCAAACCTCCACTCCCCTTCCACCTTGGTTGGAAACTTTGTCCCAAATTCCAGTAATTTCTTATCCAGAGGAAAAATAACCTCAGGTAAAGACGCACTTGTTGCACTATGGGGTGCGTCTTTCCATGAGATTTAATGTTTAAGGAATACATAAAATGTCTGTCAAAATTGAACTATTAAATCGTTACCAACTGCGTATCAAAGACGAAGATTTACTGCTGCTGCCAGTTATTGAAATTAAACCGACGGATAATTTCAACTTACCTCATATCTCTAGAATTGATATTTCTGTCAGTGGCACACCCGAAGATTTAGCTTCACAGATACAATCAGCTTATAAAAGTGTCAACTTTAGCACCACTAAACTGCTGAAACTTGCTACGCCACAGCGATTAAAGCAGATAGATTGCAGGTGGGATAAACCCTTACCAATAGGTGTGAACTGCACTTTATTGGTAACAGTGGAGTATTTTGATTCTGATGAAGTTGGTAACCCCAAATTGTCCTTATCTCAAATCTCCAAATCTGAATGCAATATATGGACTAGTCCACAAGTTGAAAATATGGATCGAATGTCAGCCAAAACTACACCACCTCCTCCCATACCTTTTTTTCAACCCGAACTACTTACAGAAATGCAAAAGCCAGAGATTTCTTATCCGGGCTGGTTCGCCATAGATTTCGGTACGTCTAATTCTACGGTCACACTTTACGACCCTAAAGTTATTGTCACTCCAGATAGTTTTCCCAGCGAGCAAGAGGCGCGGTTGCGGGGACGCATGGCAGCATGGCTAAATCAACGCCCCGTGGATAATTTACCGGGTATTAGCCGGGATGCGTGGGAACAAGAGTGGCAGAAGTTTGTGATTGAACTCAGCAAGGATTTTAAAGAAATTAACTTGACAAGCCGTCAAAACTTGGGCGAACAACTCTTTCGAGGTGTTAACAGTACTGAATTGTTAGAAACTATCCGGCAAATAGAAATTGGTTTGAGCAAACGCCTCAGCTGGTTTCGTAGTGCTGCTAGCAAAAGGCTAAATCAAATATATCACGAAGTTTTTCGCGTTCCACCCTTAGAATGGCAAAGTTTAATATCAGTAGAATTAGATAAGGATCGCCGTCTTAGTGAAATTTCCAGTGAGTTAGAAGTTGTTAATCTCGACCCATCTCTACCAAAAAATGACTTGGCAAAAGTGAAAGTGGTTTTGGGGGAACAGGCAAAGCAGCACAGGCTTGATGCGATCGGAAATGGAGAGGAAATTGAAGGAAGGTTTCTCCAC
The DNA here is from genome assembly GCF_054684315.1 of Scytonema sp. NUACC21. Taxonomy (NCBI): domain Bacteria; kingdom Bacillati; phylum Cyanobacteriota; class Cyanophyceae; order Nostocales; family Scytonemataceae; genus Scytonema; species Scytonema sp. NUACC21. The sequence goes on from NZ_BAAFZH010000082.1 coordinate 4,014, forward strand.
TCACCCAAACGTTACTTCGGTCAAGAACGCTCTTTTAAAATTACCGTCAATGGCAATTCAGACACCATTGAAGTCAACCAACTGCTTCAAGCTGCTTATGCCCAACTAATAGATTTAACTGAAAAGTATCGCCAGCGTTACCCCGGTAAGTGTTCTGAAGGAAAATTCTATCGCGCTGTGGTGACTTACCCAACAATTGCCTCACCATTTGTCCGTCGTGAAATTGAAAATTTGGTGAGTCAACTGGATATTGAAGATGTGCAGATGGCTTACGATGAAGCTGTCTCAGTTGCCCTCTTTTTCCTCTGGCGAGAATTTGGCGGCGATTTGAATGTAGGAATTGAATCTTTTAAAACTCGTTGCCGTTACAATGGGGACAAATGGTGGCAAAATGTTTTAGTTTTAGATATCGGTGGAGGAACTACAGATTTAGCTCTGATTCGCCTGACTTTAGAGGAGATTAACCCCTTTGAGCCAGGGGAAGATAGAGGTGATGGCGGACGGTACTATAAACTCACTCCCAAATTATTGGGTTCTTCCGGTCATTTGCAATTGGGTGGCGAATTGATTACTTTGCGATTGTTTCTGTTGTTGAAAGCAGCGATCGCAGATTGTTTGCTAACAGCAATTGCGGAAGAAAAGTTAGACAAAAATGTCTTGAAAGTACAACCAGAAGAGTTAAGCGATTACTTCCTTGATAACGGCAAATACCTACCCGGTAGCATACTAGCTTGTGTTGATAAAGAAATTCGAGAAGGTGACGCTTATAAAGATGCATTAAATGCTGCGGAAAAAGTACTAGCAACGCGTTGGAAAAACTCATCATCTCGGGCGCAAACTTTTTACACCCTTTGGGAACAAGCAGAGACTGCAAAAATTACCCTCGGTCAGAAGCGACAAAAAGAGGCTCCCGAACCGATATTTGTGGTGGATGGGCAAAAAATCTTTGAACTTCTTCAACAAAATGATATCCAGTTACCGACACAAGTTATTGATACTCTCAAAGTAACGCTGACAGTCAAGCAATTTGAAAGAGCAGTTTCTCCTGTCATTCAAGAAGCAATTGGTATTGCCCAAGGGCTGGTAGAAAATGCTTTAGGGAATCAGCCCTCTAAGTCTCAAAATTCACAAAACACAAAAGAACAAGTTGATTGGGTCATTCTCTCGGGCAAAACCTGCAATCTTGAATTAGTTGGTCAGGAACTTTATCGAGTCTTCAGTAAGTCCGACTATTTTATTTGGAATAACGAGCGAGTCACATTTGAACCCGAATATACAAAGCTTGCCACTTCTGCTGGAGCCTGCTTTGCTGAAAAAATTAGACAGCTTGGATTTTCTCCCAAAGAATCAAAAGAACTGCTGCGTAGAGGAGCAAATCAACTTTATATAGATGTCAAAAACCTGTTTTACTTCTTGCCATGCTCCTTCAAAAGAGAAGTTATTGGAGGAAATTTAGACCCCATTTTTTCAGCAGGTCAAGAACTTTATCAACTCCAAGCCAATGACGCATTAGCAAGATTTCGCAGCAATTGGCAGGGTTTGCAATTGACGAATAACATTATACGTCAAGATTTTGAGAATATCAAACCCCAGCTTTGGGGCAGCTACAATGGTGATGTCCTCAGAAAGAAACTGAACATGAGTGAGGAGGATTTTAAAAACCTCATCAAAGTTCAGTTTGAAATAAATCAAAAACTTGATATTGATTTGCTACTTTGCCGGGGCAATCCACACTACTTAATTCCTACCAATATTCCTTGCTTGGATGCAGCAAAAGCCATCTCAACATCAGCAGTTATTTCTGATGATGGTCAAGTGATTTGCGATATTGCTGTTAACGTTGCTGAATCAGCAAATGCTTTGAAAACCGATGCTCATACCGTCATCTTTCATGCCAACAAAGACTACAGCAACGAGTTAAGAGTTTTTCGCTATGATGATGGTGGCGTACAGCCTCAAGGAATGGGATTAATTGCTGAGTTACCTCCTTTTCCTGCAAGCGGGAAACATACTTTTTACTTTCAATTCCACAATCCCCAATCCAATAAGTGGGAACTCATCGGTCAATTACCAGAACCAGTCGTGAAAACCGAGTATCCCTGTCGATATTACGTCTCTTTGAACGAGAAAGGTATTCTGAGAGTGCATGCATTTGAGGTACCTTACTGGACATCAACAAATCCAGAATCTCTCAAACAAGAGGGATGCGTTTTTCGGGATGCCCTCCAAGCCCAACCAAATGATGTTAGGGCAGAACGCGATCCATTTTCTGGGGAACACTAAGGGATTTCCAAAAAATAAATTCTCCATCTTCTTGTGGTACGGGCGTCCCCACCCGTCCTGTACAACTGGCGGGCTAAAAGAGGAAGTACAATTAGCGTTCTAGAAGCCCCACACCACAAGAGAAAGTAGGGTGGGCACTGCCCACCAATATGATGTGTAGTAGTAGTAGGGTGGGCACTGCCCACCAATATGATGTGTAGTAGGGTGGGCACTGCCCACCAATATGATGTGTAGTAGTAGGGTGGGCACTGCCCACCACCAATATTATGTTTGTTAGGTAGCACCCTACAAGCCATCCGTAATTTTCTACTGAAATGGAGTTATTACGAATTAGTAATTAGGAGAAAGTATGCAACACCTCAGCAAGTTATTAGAAATTGAAAATTCAAATTTAGCTTGGACACTGCGCTTGGGGTTGCACGGACTGCGGGCTCAATTACAAGAAGCTTTAAAAATAGCCAAGACCGACCCAGGAAGCAGTGTATGTGAGGAATTGCTGAGGGAATTGGATAACCTTTTAGAATTAAAAACTACACCAGAATTGACCGATGAAGAAACTGTTTTACCTGTAGAAGACAATTCTTCTTGGGAAGATGTGTTAGAACCAGTAGCCACTGAATCAAAACTCAGACCAATTGCTGAAGCTATCCTTTCTGACCGAGACTTATCAAATTATATAGGTCAGTACGAATTTCGCAGCACCAATGATTCCGACTTGTGGAATGAAATACAATATTTACTGCTACGAGTTCCTGAAAAAATAGCTCATACTTGGCGAGAGCAAATTTTGAAAGCAGTAAGTCAACTCGGGGCTGTGGAGGATAAGCAACTTTGCATATCACTCCCCTTTACCCGCAATGAATGCATTTACCCCGGTTTGACAGGAACAGTCAAAGCCACGGGATTGTGGTTGTCAGAACGAGTGAATTTTGATTCTCAACTGATGGTGGAAACACGAGGAGGAGAACTAGATTTTCTCGCTGGAGTTGTCTCGACTTGTCTCCAGTTTATTGCACTCGATCCATCTTTGCACCATGCACTTAAAAGTGTAGATAGATTTGGTGTTCGGTCTTTGAACTCAGAATCAGAAAGGTCAAGATATATAACTGTGTTGATAGATCGTTTCCGCCGAGTCCAAGCAACTGCTGACAGTCCCGACCTACCAGTATCTTTACGTGCCAGACTTGATTTAGACGAGGCAATCCACTCATTAGTTTACTTGCCATGTAGCGATCGCTTCTCTTGGTGGGGTAAACTGCAACAAGAAGCACGGCGAACCCTCGACCCAGTTGTAGAAAAAGCACGCCATGCCGGATATCACGTACAAATCCGCCCATTATGGGGAACCTACGCCGACGTTTTTAATTGGTCAAAAGATGATTTGCAATTAGATATTGGTGGGGTACCTGGGGAAGTTTCTGCCTGCTTGCGAGTTTATGCCAAAATTAACGATGAAGTCCTTCCCGGTCGCGTACTTTTTCGTTCTTCTTAACAGGATGCCTCAGACTTGGGAAAGAAACTATGCATCAGTTGATCGTGTTGCTCGTTGCGTTCTTCTCTTGTTTGCTGAATGTAGTCTTCTATTGGTGGGTCAAATGGTTTTCCTTCACGACGAGCGTTAATTTTGTCCCCCAACTCAATCAGCCTTTGAAAAGCCGCTCGTGCGTCTGACTTTTGCAGTTTTTTATCTAAAAGCGTCCGTTCTTCTTGAGAGAGGGACTGGATAATTTGCACAAGAGAATCTACGAGTTGTGTGTTCATAGCTTAAAAGTACAAATAATTTATGCGATCGTACCACAATCCTATCTCATACAAAGCTTTTGCCATGTACGGGTAACTATTTATATGAGGTTATCTACTCATTAGTTTACTTGCCGTGTAGCGATCGCTTCTCTTGGTGTGGTAAACTGCAATAAGAAGCACGGCGAACTCTCAATCCATTCATAGAAAAAGCATTACCTAGTCTACGACCGTGAATCTTCATCATAATATTTCTACCAATCTACCAAAGCATCAATAACAAAATTGGCTGTAGGATGACTTAGAAATTCTCCAAAAGCTTCAGTGCCACCTACATCTAATGCATTAATTCCTCTTTATTAATTTATCCAAAGCTGCCAAAATCCTTAATTTTTATTATTCAACAGATGGAGGGTTTGACAAACTCTTAAAGTACTCAACAACTATTTTATGAGCAGCTGGGTCATCGTGGTAAGCTTCAATCATTAACTTTAGAGTTTCACTTAGCTCGAGTTTCTCTAGTCTTTCTAATTGGTAGATATTTGCCATTACGTTAGCAATCACAGACCCTATTAGAGACAGCAGTGATGGAACAAGGGGCAACCACCAACCGTATAAGAAGAGCAGGAAAAAGACAGATGTGAGACCAAATCCCAAGGAGAGGATAACAAGTATAGACTTGAAAGAACGCAATAACCCACTACCGCTGAAACCCATTAAGGAGAAAGCAAAAATGCACAACCATTCCATGAGGTCAGACCAAGTTTTGAGTAAAGGTCTTCTTTCAAGGACAGCCGAAATTAACTCGCTGATAAAATAAGCTTGTAGTTCGTTACCGGATACAGGCTTTGCCCCGCCAATCAGACGACTGGAGTATGGGATGAGGACAAAATCTTGGAGACTGGGTGCTGTCGAACCAATCAGGACAATGCGGTCTTTGATCCAGCTTTCTGGCACGCGATTGGTTAAGACATCCCGCATTGATACTGTGCGAAAACTACAACGATCTTCTTTGGGTTGCCTGCATCTGACCTTGGGAAAGTTGGACAAGATTTGATAACCTCCGTTATCTGCACCTGCGTAGCTTCCAGAGTTGGGTTGAAAGCGATGAAATACGGTGTTACCTAACTGCATAAAGTTGGGGTTGCTTTTTGCCTTTTTAGGAGTAATGCCTTCAGGCTTGAGATAAAGTAAAGCCAGCTTTAAAGAAAAACTTTCATAGACTTGATTGTCAAGGTGCCAATACAAAAAATTGCGTCGTACTTTGCCATCGGCATCATAGATCACATTGTTAAAACCTACTTGGTTAAGCTGATTGAGTAAAGGTGGGGGTGAAACACTAATATTTTTGTTATGGGAGAGGAGGTGAATGCCAACTAAGTTTGGTGTGGACGCGAAAGTGCGAACTAAGTCCTGATGACCTGGTTTTACAGGTAAATCGCGGTAGATATTCAAGCCAATAGCCCGAGGTTGGAAATCTTTTAACTTTTGTATCAGTTGGGAAATCTGGCGGTCTGGAATCGGCCACGAACGTACATATCTGAGAGAAGCCTCATCAATCGCTACAATAGTGATGCGTTCTTCTGAAGCTTCCTGGGGGCGAAGTTGAAAAAAGTAGTCCAATGCTGCCCATTCTATAGATTGTAGAAATCCGACAGAGCGTAATAATACAACACAGGCTGTAATGCTAGAGGCAATCAATATATTGCTTCTGTGCCAAATTTTTTTACCCAGAATTTTATCTTTGGCTTTCTGTTTGGTTTTAGCCAAAATTACATTTGCCTGTTCTTGTATCTCTTTAACTCTTCTTTCTGCTTCTAAAGAAATTTGAGCTTGCAATTTTTCTATTTCTCTGGCTTTTTTTTCTGTCTCAAAAGCAGATTGTAATTCTTGTTTATCTAATTTCTGGCTAGCAGTTAAAAATCGATAATCCGTATTACTCAAATATTTGTCAGATGCCCATAGCAGCGCATCTTGTAATACTTGTCCATGCAAAAGCCAAAATTCCTCTTTGCAATTGGAAGCTAACCATGCTGATAATGCTTCTGCATAAGGTCGTAAATCTGCTAAAGCTCTGTCAACCCAATCTTTGTTAAAAACAGATTCGTAAATGCGGTTATAAAGCCTTAACTTTCCTTGTTGCTTAACAACTAATCCAGACAGCCGCAATTCCATTTGTTCGTAAGTCTCATTAGCTATAACTTCTTGCTGTAGAAAAATTTGCTGATACAACTCCAGTAGTCTACCAATACGTTGTTCATCTCTGAGAATTCTGTCCCTAATAGTCCTCAAGTGCTCGGGCTCATCCTGATATTCCCAATTCTCAATGATGCGCGACCTTACTACTTGTTCCACAGAGCGAGGATTTTCTCGAGCAGACTCCTCCACCATAAACTGACACAGCTTTTGTGTTAGAAAAGGTTGTCCTCCCGTCCAGTCTAGAATTTCCTTCATTACCGCTTGGGGATCTCGCAATCTTAAGCGCAATCCCTTGATGAGTGGCTCGACTTCATCAATCTGAAAACCATGCAGTTCAATTGCTTCACCAATGTTAAAGGGTGTTTGGGTTTTATCGGTCATTAAATCACTTGGAGTTGCCACACCTAATAAAGCAAATGTGAGCCGTTCAAAAGCTGGATTATCAACACGCTGATTTTGAAAAAATCTAATCAGCGCAAAAAAATCATCCAGAGAAAAATTTTGACTCAGCACCCTGTCAATTTCATCAATGAAGATGACTATCTGTTGCTCAATTTTTGCCAGCAATACTTTTTCGATAAACAATCTCAAACACATTACTGGGTCAAAAACTTCCTGGTGCTTTTGCCACCATGTCTGCCAATCGAAATCAAATTTGTCTTCTAACTGGCAGCTTTCTACCAGTGCGTAAACAATTCCCCCATACCACTGCGCTAGTGTAACCTTATGTTTGCCAATACCCGTTAAGTCGATCGCAGCACAAACTCTCCCAGAAGCTTGCAACCTTTGCATTGTCTTCACTCGCAGGCTAGACTTACCCATTTGCCGAGAGTTGAGCACATAACAAAACTTACCCGCCTTCAATTTTTGGTAAAACTCTTCGTCTGCAAGTCGCTTGACATAGCTGGGAGCATCAACTGGGAGACTTGCCCCAACTTGATAGAAGTTGGAAGTAGGTACTGCCATATCGTTACTCCTTACAAGACACGGCGGAAATACTCACGGTAAAGTTGGCATCGGGGCATAACATAATTACTCTGCCGATGCACCAGTGCGAGACTGTGCAACTTATAAATCTGGATTGAATCTAATTCTACTGGAACAGTTGAATTCACAACTTTTTTCATTGCTTGGGCTAGTTCTGGTACTGGTTGCAAGATGTTCAGTAGCGAGCGCAAGTGATTGGCGTAAATTCCTGCTTCTGTTGTCGCCGACTGTAACAAATGTTTTAAGGTGACTTTCCCAGTAGCAATATGATACATGGCTAACCGTACTAGATAAGGATGCCCTCCTACCATTGACCTGAGTTCTTCTATAAGAGCATTGTTTCCCTTCATTCCATGCTTGTGCGCCAAATCTTTTACTTGCTGCTGATTAAACTCTTCTAGCTCAACAGGTACGCCAGCATTAAAGGGAGATTGATGGATATCTAAGGGGATATAGGCTTCTGTGGAATGTGCTAACACTAGCCGCAGTTGTTTCCAAACATCTGAAATCTTCCCCTTCTCATGCCAAGAGCGTAGCATCCCGAAAAAATCTTCCACCACTTCACTATAAGGAAATAACCGATCTACTTCATCCAAACCTAAAACCAAAGAAGAATCGATTTGAGCCAAAATATACTTTTTGAAGTAAGCTGTGCAGTTATCGTTACTACCCAGAATTTTGGTATTCCAAACCTCATCCACTTTATTATTGAGGTTAAGTTCATCACCAACCTTTCCACAAAGCCAGCGTAGAAATCTATCGAGATTGGTGACTACGGATTTATCTATGCCACCAAAATCCAAGTAAACGGCTTGATAATTCTGAAGAGTTCCATGTGCAAGAATCCTAGTTAGCAAAGAAGTTTTACCCATTAGTTTTGGTGCTTTAATACGAATTAGGGAACCTGGCTTAACTAGTGTTTCGTAACAACCAGACTCGATCCCATTGTGCTCTACATAGAAGGGAGAAGAAAGCGGCACATGACCATTTGGATATTCTAACTCCAATGAGGAAGGAGTGTTCATTAGATAGCTAGAGCGTGGCGGTTCTTCTAGTGTGGAGTGTTTCCTCTGCAGGAGTTGAGGAGTTAAATGCTCTGGTATTCCTGTCATGCGAATAAGTTGACAACCTAGTTTATAAGCAAATTCGTAATCTTTATCTGCTCCAAGTGCATCATAAAAACCAACAGCAAATTCAATAGCTGCTTTATCTCCTATTTCCTGACTCATGCCTACTACATAATTAATGTGTTGGGCTATCTCAGTAGCTTGATACTTGGAGTAGCAAGCATTGAGGACAACACACTCCACTTGGTCAGCAAACAATTGAAACAATCCCGCCAATGCCTCTGCATCAACTAACTTCTGTTGATCCGCCTCCGATTCAAACAATAAGCCGTCTTCTCCTGCTCCATGTCCTGAAAAATGAATGATGTGCGGTTCGTATTCCAAAATGGCTCTGTGTATATCTCTGTAGCGTTCCCGGCTTTGACACTAACAGATACGTATTTATGTCCCCGTCACGGCGCTTTTGAAGCAAATCCCAAAACTGGAGAGTTAATCCATCTACAGTCAGGGCGTCATTGGCGCAGGTGGAATAACGAATGGTATCGGCAACATACACATCCCGATGGCATTCGCTTTGAAATTCATGAGGCGCTAGACAAACTATACACCCAAGGCTACCGAGCAACGCGGGTGATTATTGCCAGGCGTTATCAAGAACTGATGAGTGGTTATCTAGAACGCAGCACCCCTTGGCGTTCCGGACAGTCGGACACAACATCAGCCCGACTATACGGTTTACCTGTCGAGTTTAGCCCCGATCCAACAGAAGAACCCTGTTGGGAAGTGATTAACTTTGACTTGGAAAAAGAGCCAGGAGTGCCAGTTCGCTATCCTTATTTCCGATTATTTGAATAATCGTCATTTGTCATTTGTCATTTGTCACTGGTAATTTGGCAAAGGACAAATGACCAAGGGCAAATGACAAAATTATGATGCACCACACTTCTATTCGTACCGCGAACATTCATCGAGCGATCGCCTTTTACGAACAACTCGGTTTCACGGTTTGCGAGCGTTTCACTACAGGTTATACCCTAGGTTGTTGGATGGAGGGGCTGGGTGGCAGAATAGAGCTCATCCAAATTCCCCAACCCAAACCCGCCCCAGACGCCTTTGAAGACGAACATTATGTGGGGTACTATCACCTCTCTTTTGACTTAACTGAAATAACACCAGATCTATCTAGTTGGTTAACCAATTTAAAAGAAAGGTTTGCCGTTACAGCACAAAGTAATTCAGAATTGTTGCAACCACTGCGAGTTTTGTTAGAGCCAACACAACAGCAAATAGGCAGCCGTATTTACGAAGTGACTTTTATTGCCGATACTGATGGATTACCTTTAGAATTTATTCGTGTTTTAGCAACACTTACCTAGTTGAACTTCCTATTTTTTGCCAGTAGAATATTTAACTCTCTACCGTGTTGCTTAGGCGACAAATTGGTCAGAGGAATTAAAATATAGTCTACAAAATCTGTAATCGAAGTTACAGATATATTAATAGAATATATGTGTGTGTGGTCTAAATCATATCGATATCGTTTTCAGTTTTTACTGTTGAGTGTTCTAATTACAGTGCTTATCCTTGGTAGTGATTCTGCTTATAGTCAATTGATACCTTCACCTACATTGGTAACTACACCTAAAACAACCATTTCACAAGAAACATTATCCACCTCAGTGACAAAAAATGTCCTGAAGACAGTGCTGGAAAATGGTCTGACTGTCCTAACGAAAGAAGCGCACTCTAACCCAGTGGTTACCGTACAAGTATGGTATAAGGTGGGATCGCGCCATGAAGAATCTGGAGTCAATGGCATAGCTCACCAACTGGAACACATGATGTTCAGAGGTACGAAAAATCGTCCAATTCAATTTGGAAGATTATTCAGTGCCTTAGGTAGCGACTCCAATGCTTTTACAAGCTACGAGCAAACGGCATATTACAATACAGCAGAACGCAATAAGCTGAAAGCTTTATTGTTGCTAGAAGCAGACAGAATGCAAAACGCTGTCATTGATACTTTGCACTTAACAAGCGAAAAGCAGGTCGTTATTTCGGAACTTCAAGGTTATGAGAACAGCCAAGAATACCGATTGAGCCGTGCTGTAATGCAATCCGCCTTTCCCAACCATCCTTACGGTTTGCCTGTAGGTGGTACTAAAGAAGATGTGCAAAAGTTTAAAGTCAGGCAAGTACAAAAATACTACCAAAACTTCTATAACCCTGACAATGCTGTACTAGTCATTGTTGGCGATTTTCAAACCGAACCAACTTTAAATTTGGTAAAAGAGATTTTTGGACAAATACCGAGTCGTCAAAATTCAACAATTGTCGAGACTCGTTACGGGGCGTCTGTACAAAACTCAAAAGCTCTCCCCAGTCCCATCATTCTACAAGAACCGGGAGCCGCACCATTATTACACGCAGTCTATCCGTTACCAGATGTTAATCATCCCGACGTACCGGCACTGGATGTCATAGACTATATTTTGACAGATGGACGCAATGCTCGCCTGTACCAGGCACTTGTGGAATCGGGTTTAGCTAGCGATGTTTCGGGATCGGTTGTCAGCTTGCAGGAATCGGGCTGGTATGAATTATCAGTGACAGTTTCCCCAAAGCAAGATGTGAAAAAAGTTGACTCAGTGCTCAAAAGAGAGCTCGCCAAACTGGTGAACAAAGGAGTAGCACTAGAAGAAGTGAATCGAGCTAAGGCGCAGCTGGAAGCATCTCTCATACTTGGCAACCGCGATATCACCAGTCAAGCGATGCAGTTAGGTCATGATGAGACAACTGCTGGTAACTATCATTACACAGACCGCTATTTGGCATCTGTGCGGCAAGTGACAACAGTGGATGTACAACGTGTAGCGGAAAAATATCTGAAACCAGAAGTGTATACAGTAGGGTACTTTGAACCAACCCAGGCCAAAGGCAAAGGCAAAGGCAAAGAAACTAAGGAAACCTCGACTCTAGTTGCTGAAAACTTCTCTTCAGATTCATTAGCAACTAAAGAAGAAATAGAAAAGTACTTACCATCTGTTGAGTTTGCAGAAAGTTCTGTCTCTCATGCATTACCAGAACAGTTCACACTGTCTAATGGGTTGCGGATATTGCTTTTTTCCGATCCCAGTTCTCCTACAGTCACCCTAAGTGGTTATATCAAAGCAGGTAAAGAATTCGATCCACAGAACAAAGCAGGGCTTGCATCTCTTGTGGCAGAAAATTTAATGAATGGAACCAAAACAAAAGATGCTTTGACCATTGCTAAAGTTTTAGAAGACCGAGGAGCAAATTTGACCTTTGAGGCAATCCGCGAAGGTGTCCGAATTGAAGGTGACAGCTTGGCAGCAGATTTACCAGTTTTAATTCAAACTTTAGCAGATGTTATCAAACATCCTACTTTTCCAAGTCAAGAGTTAGAACTCACTCGCAAACAAGCACTCGCAGCACTCAAGCAGGAGTTAGACGATCCCTCAGAGGTGGCAGAAAGAACATTTGTACAATCTGTTTATCCGGAAAAACATCCTTTACACAAGTTTCCAACAAATAAGAGTTTGCGGCAAATTAGCCGTGAAGATGTTGTGGCATTTAAGGAAAAACTCTATCGTCCCGATACAACAGCGATCGCAATCTTGGGAAATTTTTCTCCAACCGAAGTAGCAGCGCTCATTGAAAAAGAATTGGGGGATTGGAATGCCAAGGGTCAACCACCAAAATTAGAATACCCAAAAGTATCTCTGCCAGAAAAAGTTGTCAGCGTTAACCCAATTCTCCCTGGTAAAGCTCAAGCAATTACTTACATGGGCAATCAAGGTATTAATCGTAAAGATCCCCGCTTCTATGCAGCCTTAGTACTGAATCAAATATTAGGAGGCGATACCCTATCAAGTCGTTTGGGCGCAGAAGTACGCGATCGCCAAGGGCTCACCTACGGAATTTACAGCAACTTTTTGGCAGGAAAGAATTCAGGAACGTTTTTAATTGAGATGCAAACCAGCCCGGAAGACACCCGTCAAGCAATTGCAAGAACTCGCGAACTACTACAACAAATCCATCAACAAGGAGTCACAGAAGAGGAAATAGAAACAGCTAAACGCAACCTGATCGGCAACTACATTGTTTCCCTGGCAAACCCAGAAGAATTAGTTTACAGAATTTTAATGAACGAGGTTTATGGGCTAGACAAAGAAGAATTGCGTTCTTTCACTGCCAAAATTCAAGCAGTTTCTCTCGAACAAGTTAATCAGGCCGCTCGTGAGTTGCTTTATCCAGATAAAATTATTGTAGTCACTGCTGGACCTGCTTTATCCGCAGACGAAAGCATGAATAGTCATTAGTCATTAGTCATTTGTCATTAGTAGTAGTAGGGTGGGCACTGCCCACCACTTTAACTAGAAAAAACTTAAGTAAGTCAGTGGAAATAAAAGCAGTTATTTTAAGGAATGTAAAAATAGCCATAACCCCTGACAAATAACTAATGACAAATGACAAAGGACATTTGTGAGATGAGAAATTTCTTAATACTCGTATTACTTGTATATCTTTTTGCAGTCAACCCAGCTTCTGCTAAGGCAGCAAACGCAAAAGATATTCTCAAGCAGCCAGTAACAGAAATGACAGTTGGCTTAAGTAATTCTACAAACGAACTTAAGTTTGAACCAAACCACCTAGAATTTGAGGCAGGAAAACGCTACAAACTCCGACTCACCAATCCCAGTACTCTGAAGCACTACTTTACAGCCAAGGATTTTGCAGACGCAATTTGGACACAAAAAGTCGAAGCAGGAAAAGTTGAAATCAAAGGAGCCATCCACGAACTGGAACTTAAACCGGGAGCAGAGGCAGAGTGGGTATTTGTACCACTCAAGCCAGGAGCTTATAGCTTGCGCTGTCCAATAGCAGGACATACAGAAGCGGGAATGAAAGGAGACATTACGATATTTGCTGACCAGTAATCAGGAAAAATAAGCTAACTTGGAAGTATAAGTAATGTTTCTCAATAACAGAAGAATCATTGACACCTAGGCACTAAGGTACAAAAAATACACATTTCCCATGAATATTCTCAGTCACCTGCTTTCTCAACCGGCTCAAAACGCTAGTAAAACTCCAAAAAAACAACGCAGAGGAATTGAAATCAAATCACCGCGTGAAATAGAAGTTATGCGGCAATCGGCAAAAATAGTGGCAACTGTGCTAAAAGAAATTTCCGAGCTGGTTAAGCCAGGGATGACCACAGCTGATTTAGATGCTCATGCGGAAAAGCGCATTCGAGAAATGGGTGCGACACCAAGTTTTAAAGGATATCACGGTTTTCCTGCTTCCATCTGTTCCAGCATTAATAATGAAGTCGTACACGGCATACCCAGTTCCAAGAAAGTTATCCGTCCTGGAGATGTCTTAAAAGTAGATACGGGTGCCTACTATCAAGGCTTTCATGGGGATTCTTGTATTACGATCGCTGTTGGTGAAGTCACTCCAGAAGCAGCCCGATTGATTCGTGTTGCAGAGGAAACCCTTTACAAAGGTATTGAACAAGTAAAAGCCGGAAATTATCTCATGGATATTGCGGGAGCAATTGAAGACCACGTAAAAGCTAGTGGCTTTAGTGTTGTAGAAGATTTTACCGGGCACGGTGTTGGACGTAATTTACATGAAGAACCTTCTGTCTTCAACTTCCGAACCCGCGAAATGCCAAATGTAAAACTGCGGGCTGGAATGACGCTTGCGATCGAGCCTATCTTAAATGCTGGGTCTAAATTTACACGGATATTATCCGATCGCTGGACAGCTGTTACAGTTGATAATTCTTTCTCTGCTCAATTTGAGCACACAGTCTTGGTAACAGAAACCGGGTACGAAATTTTGAGCGATCGCACAAAGTTGTAATTTAGTGGTTAGTGGATAGTAGTTAGTGGTTAATGGAGGATAGTAGTTATTAGATAGTGGTTAGTAGTTAATAGCTGGTAATTAGTAGAACAACTAACAACTAACAACTAACAACTAACAACTAACCACGAACTATTAACCATTTACTTGCAATAGGCATTCGCCAACCAGTCCCGAAAGCACGGTCGGTAATCTTCAGTCCAGGAGGGGCTTGCCGTCGCTTAAATTCTGCTCGCGCCACTAGATGAATCACTCGGTCTACAGTGACGGGATCGTGACCTGCGGCAACAATTTGCATTGGTGATTGATGGTCGTGAATCAGACGTTGTAAAATATCGTCCAAAATATCATAGGGCGGTAATGAGTCTTGGTCAACTTGACCGGGCTTGAGTTCGGCGCTGGGGGCTTTGCTCAAAACATTTTCTGGAATCGTTTCTTCGTTGCGATTTAACCACCGACAAAGAGAATAAACGCGGGTTTTCGGAACATCCGCAATCACTGCCAATCCGCCATTCATATCCCCGTAAAGGGTGCAGTAACCAACTGCCATTTCTGATTTATTGCCTGTAGATAAGAGCAGATGACCAAATTTGTTAGAAATTGCCATTAACAAATTACCCCTAATTCGGGATTGGATATTCTCCTCAGCTAGCCCAAACTCTGTGCCTGCGAATAACTCGGCTAATGTATTGTCATAATCTTGCATTAACTTTCCGATTGGGATCGTATGAGTTTTGATACCAAGATTATTAGCTAATGCTAAGGCATCACCGATGGAATGGTCGGAACTATAGGGAGAAGGCAGAAGAATGCCGAGAACATTTTCCTTCCCAATGGCTGCAGTAGCAACGGCTGCAACCAATGAAGAATCTATACCACCACTTAAACCCAGGACAACTTTAGAAAAGCCACACTTACGCACGTAATCTCGCAATCCTAAAACTAAAGCGTGCCAAATTTCCTCGTCTTCAGACTCATATGTCTGTGCAATGAAACCCACTTGCAAATCTCGCTGCACTTCGTCAAATTCCACTACAACCAAGTCTTTCTTAAAACCAGAAGCACGGCAGACCATTTCACCTTGACGATTTAAGGCAAAACTTCTGCCATCAAAAATTAAATCGTCATTACCCCCTACCTGATTGGCGTAGAGGATTGGTTGCTGGTATCGCACTGCGCTATACTTAAGCATTTCTTCTCGAAACCTTTGTTTCCCAACGCTGTAGGGAGAAGCCGACAAATTTACAATAAAATCTACGCCCAAAATAGCTAAGTCGGCAATTGGATTGGTGGCGTAACTGCGCTTTCCCCAGAATTCTTCATCATTCCATAAGTCTTCACAAATAGTTACGCCAATATCAATCTCATCTAAAGAAAAATAATTAGCTTGTAAACCTGCTTCAAAATAACGATGTTCGTCAAATACATCATAAGTAGGCAAAAGTCTTTTGTGAAAAATCTGCTGTACTTTCCCTTTCTCCAATAAAGCAATACTATTGAATAAAGTTTTGCCACCAGTACTTTCTGCCTGTAAATTTTTGTCCACTGTTCCAACCAAAACAGCAAGTTCTGGCGGCAAATCTCTTGCCAATTGTTGAAGGGTAAAATCCATTGCCTGTAAAAAACTGGGATTCAGCAATAAATCTCGTGGCGGATAACCACATAAAGAAAGTTCCGGCGTCAATAGCAAACGCACCCCATCGCTAGCTGCTTTTTGTGCCGCTTCCAGAATTTCTTTTGCATTAGATGGCAAATCACCAATGATAGGATTAAGTTGAGCGATCGCAATTTTCATAATTGATTTTATTGCTAAAAAAATATGAAATATAAAGGATTGAAGATGAAAAATAAATTAATAGATGGATACAAAATACTCAATTTATCGAGCTATTTAAGTAAGTCGGAGTGAATAAACAGAAACCCGTTACAAAACGTAAATGCTTTTGAAAACCTGACAAATTGCCCTCCGGGTATCTCCTTACGGAGACGCTTCGCTAACCCCAGTCCCCAGGGCGCAGGAAACCCGCCTACTTTCTCTGGACTCACCAATGACAAAGGACAACCTTTACCAGTTGCGTTTTTTCTTCCCAACCAACTTACTTCATACTTCATCCTTTATACCGTTTTTCTAGATAAAAACTAAAGGTTTATCTTTAAATGGAGCAAAAGCTTCGGCATTAAATCGATATAAACTAGCTGGACGACCAGCACCTCGTGACACCTTTATTCCCGTATCGCATAAAAAACCTAACTTAAGTAGACGTGCTCGAAAATTAGAATAATCAGAAAAGTTTTCCCCTAAAACCGTAGTATATAACTGATATAAATCATTCAAAGTAAACATTTCTGGCAAAACTTCAAAAGCCACTGGGCTATACTCCAACTTATTTCGCAAGCGCCTGTGCCCATACGTTAGGATTTGGTTATGGTCAAAAGCTAGTTGCGGTACCTGTTTTACAGGATACCAAGCTATTCCAGTCACTTTATCAGCAATTAATTCTGCTTCTTCAAATCTTACAAGGGCAAAGTAACTGACTGAAAGATAACGTACACCGTAACTACCGATGTCTTCCCGTGGGTCGCGTTGTGGTCCTCCAAAGGTATACAACTGCTCTAAATAGAGATTGTTAACCCTAATTTTTTCTGACAAAATCCGATAAGCTGCATCTTCTAAAGATTCACCTTGACGCACCAAAGTGCCGGGAAGGCTCCAATAATTCAAAAATGGCTCCTGCTGTCTCATAACTAATAAAACTAGCAGGCGGTTTTGAGCAGTATCTACAGAAAAAATCACACTATCAACACCAACCTTAAAATCTGCTAAAGGTGGTTGATGAATCGGAGCTACAATCTTTCTTTGGCTGCGTCCCGGCATAGGAACTAATTGTTCAAAGCGATGAGAGTCGTCTTTTGTCATTTGTCTTTTGTTCTTGGTAAAAAATTAATTAACAATGACTAATGACCCATGACAGTCAGTTCAACAAGCTAAATTGTTAGACAAGCATTTATACAAATGCTTTTTATGAATATAATCAACGACAAGAGGTGTTAGGGCTTCGCTATCGCCGCTTTCTCTATAAGAAGTTGAAGAAACGTCTGGTCCAATAAAGTTTGCAATATCAATTTTTCCTCCTAGTTTTTCTACAATATGCAAACTCGGCTCATCTAAGGCATACCCCGGACGAGGTACAACTAAAAGTTGTACTTGCTGTAGTAAGTCTTCAATGCGGTACCAGCGTGGTAGTTGAGATAGCAAATCTGAACCCACAACCAAAGTAAATTCTGATTCCCATCCCCAACGAGCTTTTGCTTTTTCCAATGTTTCCAACGTTCTGAGGCTGCTTAATTCCTGTTCCAGTTTAATACTATGACGTGGCGAATCTATATCCTCAATTAATAAATTCAACATTGCCACGCGATGTTCCAAACGCGTTTGATGGGACTTAAATGGGTTATCTGCTGCCCAAACCGCCACCCAATCGTATTTCTGGGATAACCATTTGATGATAGCTTGATGTCCCGCAGTTGGAGGATCGGCACTCGTACCAAATAAGGCAATTCTCATGGTCGATAGTTAGTAGTTAGTGGTTAGTGGTTAGTTGTTAATAGGGGGGTAAGGCATTGCCCCCGTACAGGGGTTAGTAGTTAGGGGTTTGTTTTCTGGTTCGTTGTGTCAGTTCTTCCAGGGCAGTAGAAATACTGACTTGTCCTGATACAGGATTATTTAGTTGTCTGGTCTCATTAGATAAGCTGGCAACTGAGGTAGCTGTTCGCTGTCTAATTTCGGCTACGGTTTCTGGCGATCGCAACCTTTGACCATCTTTCATAAAAAGTTGTAATAAAGGTTGTTCGTCAAAAGAAGTTTCCGAAACCAGTCCCAACCGATCTGCTTTTACCTTGCCTTTCTCAAAAGAGCGAAAAATTTGCTTGCGTCCGGGATAGGTCGCTTTCCCAGTTGATTGTTTCATCACTGGAATCCCATCTATTTCCACCAGTTTGTAAACTCCATTGAGGGGAGAACCTGTCACCAGACGTGTTCCCAATCCATAACCATCAATCTCGGCACCAGCAGCCCTTAACTTTGCAATTTCCCACTCATCCAAATCGCCACTGGCAAAAATCGAGACTTCCGGAAGAAGCAATCGCACTTGTTTGGACAATGATACCAA
This sequence comes from Scytonema sp. NUACC21, assembly GCF_054684315.1. NCBI lineage: Bacteria > Bacillati > Cyanobacteriota > Cyanophyceae > Nostocales > Scytonemataceae > Scytonema > Scytonema sp. NUACC21. The sequence goes on from NZ_BAAFZH010000082.1 coordinate 22,354, forward strand.
ATCGCCAGAGTCTAACCTAACTCCAGATAACTCCATTTCCCCAGCTTTAACCTTCTCAGCCAAACGTTGGGCAGCAGTAATGGAATCGTAAGTATCAATCAACAATGGCGCACCTGGAAAATAACGATGAAACGCTGTAAATGCCTGTTCTTCGTTGCCTTCCATTGCTGACAATGCCATTACTAAGGAATGTGCCATTGTGCCACTGGGTTTTTGTCCTAGCTGTAGTGCAGCTAAAACATTTGATGTTGCATCCAAGCCACCAGCTAACGCTGCCCGCGCCGCCCATAAAGACGCCTGAGGGCTGAATGCCCGCCGTGTTCCAAATTCCAGCAATGTTGCTTTCTCAGATGCTACATCGCGCAACCTTGCTGCCCTTGTCGCAATCAAACTTTGATAGTTGAGGGTGTTCAGTAGGTAAGTTTCCACCAACTGCGCCTGCCAAAGCGGTGCTTCTACTCGCAGCAGTGGTTCATTTGCAAACACGGCTGTCCCTTCGGGTACTGCCCAAACATCACCTGTAAAATGTCCTTCTACTAGAACTGACCAAAAGCGCTCGGGCGCATTGGCAAAAATTCCTGTTGCTTGTAAAGCCGCTATATGGGAGGGACTAAAGCGAAAATTTTCCAAGTATTCCAACGCTTGTGCCAAACCCATAGCAATTAGGTAACCGAAATTTGGTGGCAGGCGTCTGACGAATAACTCAAAACTTGCCTGTCGTTGTTCTACACTTTCTCCGGTGTAACAAGCCGCCATTGTTAATTGGTAAAGGTCTGTCAGCAAGCTGTAATCAAGAGCTGAAAACGTCAGTTCTTGGTTTTCTAAACTCTGCTGCCCCCGATCGCGTGTATGTGCATCGTTCAAGATTGGAAAACTGGTCATAGCATGGCGCTGTTGCAAGAATGCTTATTGATTTATGGTAGTTTTTACCATAAATTATGTCAACTACTACACCCGAACCTTGCTCGCAAACGCTCCAAACTAGCACTGATACGGTGTAGTTATTATTATTTTAATCAATTATTTAACTTTTTTTAATAGTTAGACGCATTAATAGTCAGAAGAAACTGACCTGACTGAGAAAGCTGAAACTGCCATAGTGCGACTGCGGACAGGGCTGAGTTGAGTGCGATCCGTACCGAACCCTGTTCATTTCAAGCTTAACTATTGCAAACGTCTATCAATTATTATTGCGGAGAATATAAATATGTTTCTATTTTAAGGCAACTAAGAAAATGCGAATTACAGTAAATATATAGCAATTCAAATTACAAAGAACGGGGTATTGTGTTATGGCTATTTCCAAGATACTTGCTGATTTCACTCAGTTTATCTCTGAGGCAGTTATGCTGATTTTTACTCCTAATGATGATAAATATCCATATATCGGTGTACAACCATTTACAGGAGAACCTTATAATGCAAGGACTTCCGACACTTGGTAAAAAATAATATTAAAATGAGTTACATAACTTTAAAGTTGGTGGGCAAGGCTATCCTCAATCCACCAACTTTTTTATGAGGAGTTAGTTGTTAAGAGTTAGTGATTAGTAGATGATTTGAATGCTGAACAATCACTAACTACCAACCACTAACCATTAACTTTTCTTAACAACGATCCCATTCCAACTCAGCTAATAGAAATAGGCAAAAAACCATCACAGCCCCAGTTGTTAAAAATTGCAAAGCAGCAATATAAGGCAAAATCAGAATTCCCAGTAAATGAATTGCACCTGTAAATAGCATGGTACGAGATCGGATTGCCCAACCCGTACAAAAATATCGAGGGCGCATAAACCCAACCACATAGGGCATAAATTTAATAATATCTCTACCCATCCTAAGAAAACATCCAAATCAGTTATAAAAACACTAACGCTCTATACCAAACTCAGTTTATAAGCAGATTTGTACTTTGTTTTGTATTCTAGAATACGCGTTTTTTTCTAGCTGACAAAGGACGACCGCAATCAGTTAACTTTATCTCAACTGACCTACCTAAAAGGTTAGATATTGTTAATAGAGAATATTGCGAAGATTAACAAATAGTAAAGCTTATTAAAAAAATAGAGTAGCGATCGCCAATAACTCTCTTACTTCTGTCGTGCATGATAACCCATTTCTATAGGCTCTGCTTTCTCTTCAACACAAAATAAAAAAGAATAGCTTCAGCCAAAACCTTGCAAAAGGTATTCCCAGCAGACAGGTAGGGAACAAAAAACTAGGAGCACCGAAAGAATGTTGTCCAAAAATAATTATTGGCGGTTTGCAGTTAGTGTTTTGGTATTGCTAGGTTGTTTGGGGTTTGAAACAGCCACAGCACACACACCTAGAAGAATAAAAAACCAACAACAGTCCTCTCAAAAACAAAGCGATTCAGATGTAGTGCATCTGTTCTCACCTGAAGCAGAAAAATATTTATCAACTCAGGACAACCAGGAAACAGAAGGGCAACTCCTACAAGCCAAACAATATCACTGTCACAAAGTCCAACACCGAAAAGTTCGGCATCATCAAGTTCGCCATCATAGGGCTTATCATTGCCCGTGTCCTGTCTATCATCCCCGGCGCGTCCATCATCCCCGGCGCGTCCATCATCCCCAACGTGTTTACTACCATCAAACGGTGCATTATCACTACTACGGAGCCCATCCCCGTAAAAGCTACCGCCACGGCGTTCCACAACACGAAAATGTCTATCGCGGGCATCCACACCACTACAGATAATTTATTGTGGTGAAAAAAATTTTTTCTTTGTAGGGTGGGCACTGCCCACCATTCTTAAATCAAGTTATCTACCGCCCACCTAGCAACACTAACTGATTGCTTTATCTTTCCGGTCATGGTTGGAATATTTTGGTCATAAATATGGTTCGGCTACGGTTGCTGTACCTCCTCACAACACCAGCCAGAACTGTTCTAATTGTGGCAAGAAAGTTCAAAAGTCTCTGTTAACTAGAACCCATGTTTGTACTCATTGTGGGTTTGTAGAAGACAGAGATATAAATGCCAGCATCAATATCCTGAAATTGGGATTAAGTACCGTGGGGCACACGGGAACCTACGCGTTTAGCTAAAGCCAAACAAGAGTTCGGTTTGGTCACTTTAGAAAAACGAGATATTTTTGCAGAGATTCCCGAATTAGCAGCCAGTCATTTACTGGCAGAAATTCTCAACTATAATCTACCGATCGCATTAGGTAGTAATAGTGAAAAAGCACGTTCCGAACTCATCATCGCACCAATTTTAGTGGATTTACGCCGACAATTAAACGAGCGAATCAATTTATTTTCGGGTGTAGATTTTACTGTTGATGATAGCAGGGGATTAAACGGCACTTGCGACTTTCTTATTACAAAATCCCCGGAAATTCTTATGGTGACAGCACCAGTCATTACAGTTGTAGAAGCTAAAAAAGAGAATATCAATGCTGGTTTGGGTCAGTGTGCGGCAGAAATGGTAGCAGCTCAAATTTTTAATGAGCGCTCGGTAACTGATATTAAGATTATTTACGGTGCAGTAACTACGGGCAGCATTTGGCAATTCCTCAAACTACAAGGACAAACATTGTCTATTGATTTAAGTGAATACTATCTCAAAGATGTAAATAAAATCCTCGGAATTTTAGCGAGTGGTGTCTTTGCTGATGAGAGTTGAAATAGAGACAGCGATCGCTCTAACGAATAATGGTTATTTCAGACGGGTAGGGGCGGTCATGTTTCCCTGTCAGATTCAAAATCAAATTGTTGTTCTAATCTGTCTTGTTCCTCTTTTAGCCACTTTTTAAGAGTCTCTTCTGAGGGGAGAGCAACTAAATAGCGAGAAACAAATAATTGATTATCTAATCCAGCAGTGGCATAGTGAACGGCTTCGGCATCTTTTTCAGCACAAAGGATAATTCCAACAGGTGGGTTTTCATGAGGATAGATAATGTTTTCTTTCAAGTAGTTGAGGTAGAAGTTCATTTGTCCAGCGTATTCATGGCGGAACTTCCCAAGCTTTAGATCGAGCGCAATAAGACATTGCAAGGCACGATGGTAGAATAGGAGGTCAAGAAAGTAATGTTCTGCTGCTACTGTAATGCGAAACTGGCGGTCAACAAAGCAGAAATCTCGACCCAGTTCATGCATAAAATCTTGCAGGTGATCGATTAAAGCTTGTTCTAAATCAGATTCCGAATAAGTATTTCGTTCTTCTAGCCCCAAAAACTCTAAAATGTAGGGATCGCGCAAAACAGTTTTAGGGCTATCGATGATTTGTCCACGAGTGGTAAGAGCAAGCATTGCATCCTTATCTTTAGAAAGACCTACTCTTTCATAAAGCATACTGTTAATTTGACGCTTAAGTTCCCTAGTAGACCAAGAACCTTTTATACTTTCTATTTCATAAAAAGCCCGTTTAGTAGTATTGTCGATACGGGTTAATTCCAGTATATGTGACCAAGACAGGGTAGTAAACAAGCGTTGGTAATAGTTACTGTCTTGCCATGAAAAAGAAGGTTGTTGTAACTCGCGTGCTAGAAGTGCAGGGAATAGATTTTGTGGTATTGTTCCAAATTCGGCAGACAGTGTCTGCCGAATTATCTCATCCAATTGTAAACTAATTAATGGTAAAAAAACCGACAATTTTTCATTACTAGCCAAACCCGGATAAGTTAAGGCAAATTGTCTAAAGTTTTTTAAATTACGGTCTGACAGCCCTTCAATATTTCTATTTTTTAAATCGTCAGCAAGTTTTTTAAGCAACTGTGTGCCATATGCAGATCGATCTACTCCATTTTGTTCATACTCCACAATATAAGCACCGATAAACCAGTTGCGAATTGTCTGAATTTGGTTAACTGCTCGTACAACTGCTATTTGAGTTGTATTGTTGATATGGCTAATATCATTAATTAGTTCGTCATAATTCATTATTCATCCTCCCTGCCCTCGTTGATTTTGCCAAGCCTTTTCCTGTATGAATTTAGCTCTATTAGCTACAAAATTCAGTGACGATTACATCCCAACTACAAAGTTCGCATCAACCAATTGAGTTGACTGGCTGTGCAATCGCACATTTCAAATATTTATGATTTGTTGATCCAATTCATCAGGGCCTTTTCTAAAAGCAGAAAAAACGCTTTCTGGAAATTCCATAGATACAGTTTTTATAGTGATGTAATGTTGCTTGTTACTAAATTGATTATAGAATTTATTTCAGACACCATAACCCAAGCATATAAAAAAGTTTGAAGACTGACACAAAGGCTGTGCCTAAGTTCTGCAACTCAAACTACAACTCTACGTTCGTTGAGTTCAAATATGCCTGCTAAAGACTTGTACCACGATACAGTTAGAGCTATTCTTGAAAAAGACGGTTGGACAATTACCGATGACCCTTTTAAGCTAAAATGGTGACTCAGAGAGTTGTTTGTCGATTTAGGCGCAACCAAACTTTTGGCAGCTCAAAAAGCAGAACGGAAAATAGCTGTTGAAATCAAAAGCTTTGTCAATGCTTCCCCAGTTACGGATTTAGAAGTCGCTTTGGGTCAATACATTCTTTATCAAAAGATAATGGAAGAAACAGAACCAGGGCAGCAACTGTATCTAGCAATTCGCATTCGCAACGTATCGGGAGATTTTTAGCGAGCGATCGCTAACGTGTGTTACCTTTCATGAACTAACCCCGCCATCTGTCGTCTTTCTGGACTTTGCAATTGCGAAGTGACTTTTAGTTCTAGCACCAGTAGTTTTGGTTGGGCTGAAATTCTGTGAGTAAGTAGGGGGATAGTGGATATTGATTTGAGATTCGAGAGCGATCGCCTTTCCATAAAGATGTAACAGCAGCACTAGAAGAACTAAAGCAGTTAGAGCAAGGGGATGAATGATGAAATATAGCATTTTGATTCAATGGTCTGAGGGCGATGGGGTGTATGTTGCGAGTTTGCCTGAATGGGGTAAATATGCTCGGACACACGGGGAAACTTATGAAGAAGCACTTGAGAACGCTAAGGAAGTTTTAGACGATCTGGTGTACGCTTATAAGCAAATCGGTAAGCCTTTACCAGAGCCTTTTACACTAGAGGTAGCTTAAAGTTCTGGTTTCATCCTCCCTTTTGGTAACGCTCAAACTACTGGTTCATCGCATTAATTTTGAGGGGTTGGTCTGAGTTGTATTTGGTTTTTATGGTGCTAAAGCGCAACTACGAACCTATCAAAACTTTTGGGACAGAACACTAGCTTGCGTATCTAGCTTTAGAATATATTTTCCAACTTTTTTATTAGTTTTACCTCTTTTATAAATTGTCCAACTTTATTATGATTCTACAAAGATGTAGAGGGATAATTTGCTTGAACAATTTCAGCTTCTAAAATCCTCATTTTTCCGTTATAAGCTTTTATTAATGATTGAACAATTTGTCTTTGCTTTCTGTATTTGCTTAACATAACTTTATTTTTAGCAAGAGCTTTTCCTGAAATTCAACCGGAAAAGCGGTTGAGTTTAGTTACAGAAGTTTTTGACAGTATTGACAGCTTAGATAGATTATGCAGAGTTAGTGGTGGTCACGTGCGGAACTTACTGGGGATGCTTTACAGTTGTCTTCAGGAAGACGATCCGCCCATTTCTCGAAGAATTGTGGAAAAGGTGATTCGGACGGAGCGGGATTCCTTGGTAGCTGCAATTGATAACGAGGAGTGGGATTTATTATTTCAGGTGGTGCAAGAACAAGCAGTTAAGGGAGAATTAGAGTATCAAGCTCTTTTACAAAGTCTCTTTGTGTTTGAATACCAAGATGATGAAGGTAAATGGTTTGGGTTGAATCCGCTTTTGTTTGAAACTGACAGATATAAGTTGTGGAAACAGCAGAATAGTTAGCTAAGTTGAGGTGCTAAGTGATAGATGACACTAATTTTAAAATCAAATAAAGTTTTTCTTGTTAGTGTGGGTTTAGGGATTACATTTACCTATAGCACTAACCCTAGACTAGTAAAACTTACTCTGATGAATCGACCCCATTGGCAAAGGGCGTGATTCAATAAATTGTATTACCATTTCTACAGGCTACTTTCATCAACGTGCCCCTAGAGGAATTAACCAATCAAATTGCTGTTGCTTGTATGAGTGACCAACACCGTTTAAAAGAACTTTCAGCAGATAATGTTCAATCCCTCAAAACCTTGCAACGAGCGCTCGCAAACTCGAAGGGGCAATTTTCCTTGATTCTAGTGCGGTGCAACTATGCTTGTTTGCGCTTGCAGATACTGCAAATCTTGCAGGAGAAATACAATCTAGTTATTCAAAAGTTACCCCTTGAACCGTCTGCCAAGACTGTTTATACTACTATTCTTGAACGCTTCGGTCAGCAGAAACTAGATGCATTAGTTGTTTGGGGCTTTGAGGCAGTGGAAGATATTGATGGTTTGCTTTATGCTACCAATAATGTCAGAGACTCATTTCACCATTTTACTTTCCCACTAGTTTTATTGGTAAGGGATACAGAATTGCGTCAACTGAAACGGAAAGCACCAGATTTTATAAATTGGGCTAGCCCAACAGTTGAATTCAAACTGACAGAACGAGAATTGACAGAGTTACTACATGAAAATGCTCAGCAAGCTTTCGCTGAGCAACCAGAGTTTACCCTGGATAATGCTGAACTGAAAGCAGCTCAACAAAATTTGCTGGAATATGGTCAAGAATTAGAACCAGAAGTTCAAGCTAAATTAGCGTTTCTAGCAGGTTTAAACTGTTACAAAAATTTTCATTTAGATGATGCCATTATACAGTATGAGCAAAGCTTAAATTTTTGGCAGCAAAATCAAAAATATGAACATAGTGGAATCGTTTTATTCCATATTGTCCTAGCTTATTATTTAAAGGGAAAAGAGTATCAGCAAGAAATTAAGAATTATAGTCAGAAATATTTGGAAATATTTGAAGAGATTACATCTTCTAACTGGTTAATGAAACATCTTAATAAGTTGGAAGATGTGCTGCGACAATTAGAAGAATGGGAACAATTACAACTCCTTGCTCAAAAAGCCATAGTTTTACATCAAGAGCAGATCAAGTTAAATTTAGTTGCTCAAGATTATAGTTTTTTAGCAGCAGTCGCTCTCAAAAAAATTTCAGATTGGAAAGAGGCAAAGCGACTAGCACTGGAATCTCTGAAAATTTTTGAAGATTCTGCAATTTTTCCAGAAATATCTAATGATGAAGCTCAAATTTTAGGGCTAACTTACTTGACGTTAGCTCAATCACAGCAACAGTTGGGAGAAATCGAAGATGCTATTGCTAATTTAGAGAAGGCAAGAAAGATAAGTCAACCTGAGTACGATCCCAATCTTTATGTTGAAATACTAGAAGAGTTGCGAAAGATAAAATTTGAGAGAGGGGAACATTTAGAAGCTTTTCGTTTCAAGCAACAGCAACGGGAAGTTGAGAACCAGTATGGGTTACGGGCTTTCATTGGAGCAGGACGTTTGCAACCACCAAGAAGTGTGGTTAATTCTATATTAGATGGTCAAGGTGACAGTCGCGACTTGTCATTGAATGCTATTTTAGCAGCTTCTGGACGGCAAAAGGATGTGGAAGCATTGATCGAACGGATTAAAAGTACTCATCGCAAACTCACGGTACTTTATGGTCCTTCGGGAGTTGGCAAAAGCTCAATCGTGCAAGCAGCCTTAATACCAGCACTTGAAAAAACTTACTTTGAGGGGCGAGTTATTTTACCTCTTTTGATACAAGATTACAAAAATTGGGTTGAAAGATTGAGAGAGCGTTTAGCAAAAACATTGATAGACTATGCTCAGCCTGCGAATATTTCTTCAACCCTGATAGAGAGGCTGAGTGAAAATACACAACGTAATTTATTAACAGTACTAATTTTCGATCAATTTGAAGAGTTTTTCTTTGAGAACACCAACTTAAACAGTAAAACTGAATTTTATGACTTTTTATGCCAGTGTTTAGAAATTCCATATTTAAAGATTATCTTATCGTTGCGGGAAGATTACATACATTACCTATTGGAAATTAGCCGGACTAGAAATTTAAAGATTGACAAAATTTTTGAGGATATACTCTATTACTTGGGCAAATTTTCAACAGAAGATGCCAAAGCCGTTATTCATAGTTTGACAACTCGCTCGACCTTCCCCTTAGAACTAAATTTAATTGAACAACTAGTGAAAGATTTAGCGGGAAAATGGTCAATAGTACGCCCTATTGAATTACAAGTGGTGGGAGCACAATTAGAATTTGAAAAAATTACTAATGTAGAGGAAAGCGATCGCTCTCTATGCGATGGAATTTGCCGTCCACAGTAAAATATCTCAGATATTCAAAGAGAGAGACTACATTGCTAAAAGGATACAATATCAAGATTGCCGTATTTCCGAATATTGGATAGTCGATCCCCAAACTCACACTATTTTAATCTTAGAACTTAGAAGAGATTCTTATATAATTTATTTCAGACACAATAACTTAAGCACATAAAAAAAGTTTGGGGACTGACACAAAGGCTGTGCCTAAGTTCTGCAACTCAAACTACAACTCTACGTTCGTTGAGTTCAAATATGCCTGCTAAAGACTTGTACCACGATACAGTTAGAGCTATTCTTGAAAAAGACGGTTGGACAATTACCGATGACCCTTTTAAGCTAAAATGGTGACTCAGAGAGTTGTTTGTCGATTTAGGCGCAACCAAACTTTTGGCAGCTCAAAAAGCAGAACGGAAAATAGCTGTTGAAATCAAAAGCTTTGTCAATGCTTCCCCAGTTACGGATTTAGAAGTCGCTTTGGGTCAATATATTCTTTATCAAAATATAATGGAAGAAACCGAACCGGAGCGGCAACTGTATCTAGCAATTCGCAAAGCAACGTATCGGGAAATTTTTTCAGAACCCATTGGTAGCCTTGTTATCAAAAAAAATTCTCTTCACTTACTGATATTTGACCCACAAAAGGAGGCGATCGCTCAATGGATAGATTAGATGACTATCGCAAAATAATTCAGCGCATACTGACAGAATATATGCAGATTCCCTATGCTTATGGAAACTTGCAGTATAAACTGATAGTTAGCGCTGATAGCAATAGCTATTTGTTAATAACGATGGGGTGGGAAGACGATACCAGAGTTCATGGATGTCTGATTCACATTGATATTATCGACGACCAAGTTTGGATTCAACGAGATGGCACTGAAGACGGCATTGCTAACGATCTAATTGCTGCTGGAATTCCCACAACGGATATTGTTATTGGTTTCCATCCTCCCGAACTTCGACCTTATACTAAATATGCTACCTCAATTTGAGGAGGTAGCAATTTAATTGCAACAGTCAGCGAGCTAATATTGGATAGTCGATCCCCAAACTCACAATATTTTAATCTTAGAACTTAGAAGAGATTCTTATATAGGAGTAGGTAAATTTAGCAGTAATGATTTACTGCTATCCCCCCGATTTAGACAACAACTTAATCTAAAAGTTTCTGAGGTTTTTGGTAAAGATAAGGTGGATGAATAAAAAGATTGAACAATTTCAGAGCCGAAAACCTTATTTTTCTGTTACGAGTTTTTATATTCAGGTAAGTCACGATTTAAGGCAACACGCTGGTATAGTTCAACGTTCATTTGAAGAAATAACTCCTGAAGGCGATCGCACATTTCTATGTAATGCAATCGTACTACTTCAGGAGTTTTTGCTCAACCAAATTATAAATTGTTCAACCGAATTATTCCTCCACAGTAATGCGTTAAGCCTGTAAAACGCGAAAACATAAACACTAAAACTCTTGCACCGCAAGCTTTTTAAAAATTTCCCAACTTTTTTATTTATTTTTAGATGGTAGTATGATGAAATTTTCCAACTTGATTTTTGCTAAAATGGTCAATAGATAACGATAGAATCAGGATTTGAGCCTATAAAATTTTCCAACTTTTTTATCTCTCCACACGTAGACAAATCATGGAGAGAAGCAACTGTACTCCACTCCAGAAAATACCCGAACGTTGAATTTTTACTGTTATTTGCGGTAGTTCAATCTAGCAGAGAATTGGTATAACTCTGCCAAATTTAGCTATTCTCCATAATGGCGTCATTACTGTTTCCGAAGTGCTAAAAACTTCCTTAAACTTTTCCACCTCATAATCTTATTGCTGCTTATGCGTCACAAAATCTTAATAAAGGTATCGTCTTTAACGATGACTCTTGTTAGCTCTAAATGCATTTGGTAGTGTTTCATAGCATACCTCGGGAATGGTTATATTTTCTTTCTTGTCCTCATCTAACAAGTATCCTTGTAACCATTCACACCCTTCTTTAAGTAATTGTTCAAAATTTTTGACCTCCCAAATTTTGGCAGTTTTGTCATAGGAGGCGGTGACGATGTGCTTGCTATCCGGGCTAAAACTGGCGCTAATGACCTGGTCCTGATGACCTTGTAATGTAGCGATCGGTTGTCCTTTCAAATCCCAAATTTTGGCAGTATTGTCCGTGGAGGTGGTGACGATGTGCTTGCTATCCGGGCTAAAACTGGCGCTATTGACCTCGGACTGATGACCTTTTAAAACTTGTCTTTGCCACCCTACCTTGTTTAACAGTACCTGTAAAGCTAACACTGGATTAGTTGCAGGTAATTCGTTTTCATTTGTCCAATTTTTCTTTTTCAATAAAGTTTTAAGTTTGTCTCCGTCCCTGAGTGCTGCTACCAAAGCTTCTGCGGGATCGATATCTGCCCTTGCTACATTTGCATTGCCAGATCTTTCTAATTGGATAATGTTTCTGGAAAAGTCTACTTCCTGAAGACTACTTGCGGCAAATATTGCCGAGCCAACCGCTCCGGCTAGACTCACTCCAAGCACTACTGAACCAATACGAATGCGCCCATTAGCTTTATGATTGGCTTGAGCTAAAAGAAGTCTTGCTTGTTCTTCTGCTTGTAAAAGTTTTTTGACTTCACGATTATCTACCTCCTGACTCGCTGCTAAAAACTGGTAGTCTAAATCGCTTAAGCTTTTGCCAGCTGACCACTCCTGTGCTTGTTGGAGTGCTTCTCCTCGCAATAAGCGCGACTCATCTTGAAAACTCGAAGCGACCCAGGCGTTCAAAAGCTCTGCATAGGGTCGCAGTTCTGCCAGTGCTTTATCGAGCCATTCTTGGTTAAACACCATCCCATAAATGCGGTTGTAAACTCTAAGCTTTCCCTCATGGCGAACAACTAACCCTGTCAGTCGCAATTCCATCTGTTCTGGGCTGTCATCAACTGCTATTTCTTTCTGCTGTAGAATTTTTTGATATGTCCCTAGCACTCGCCCAGTGCGTTGTCCCCTACTCTGCAAGAGGCGATCGCGTATTGTTTTCAAATGCTCTGGTTCATCTTGAGTTTCCCAGTTCTCAATGATTTTCAACTGGACTAATTGTTCCACCCAGTGAACTTCTTCTCCAGAGGGAATATGAGCCTCAGTGGTTAAAATGAGATGGCAAATTTTCTGAGTGAGAAATGGTTGTCCCCCAGTCCAGTCCAATACAGCTTGTAGGACTGCATTAGGGTTCTCAGCTGTTAACGCTAGCCCTTGTGCTAGAGGTTGGGCTTCTTTCAGTTGAAAACCCACCAATTCGATCGCCACTCCCACATTAAATGGTGTCCGTCGTTTATCTTGAATTAAGTCACTAGGAGTGGTGACTCCTAACAAAACAAAAGTCAGCCGTCGGTACTCTGGTTGCTCGGCTCTTCTTTCATAGCATTCACGAATGGCTGCAAAAAAGTCATCTATGCCAAATTTTAAGCTGAGTACGCTATCGATTTCATCGACAAAAATGACAATATTTTGAGGAATTGACTTTAACAAAACATCTTCCAGAAATTGGCTAAAACGCTGCACAAATGAGAGTGAACCGCGCTCGCACCACCAAGTATTGAAATCAAATGTTTCATACAACCTCAGCCGTCTGGCAATGCTGTTGACGATACCTCCGTACCATTGTTCTGGTGTAATGTCTTCAGCCCCAATTGCCGTAATATCAATGGCAGCACAGGCGACTTCCTCTGCTTGCAAGCGCTGCATGGTTTGCACCCGCAAGCTAGATTTCCCCATTTGCCGGGAGTTTAACACGTAGCAGAACTTGCCTGCTATTAAATTTTCATACAATTCTCGGTCAGCTTCACGCCGCACATAAGTTGGTGCATCTGCAGGAAGACTACCGCCAACTTGATATTCGTAAGCAGGATCGATCGCTTTGCCCATCAGTTTATCCCCAGGCGATCGCGGAAATATCGGCAATACAAGTCACATAATGGCATAACTGCATTACCCTGAAACTTCACCAGCCCCATACTGCGGAGCTTAAATGCTTGTTTTCTCTCTATTTTGACAGGTGTACTGGCGGAAACGACTTTTGTGATGGCAGTGACTAACTCAGCGTCCTCCTCGATATTTAACAGATGGCGACTGAGGTGATCTCCATACAACCCTGACTCAGTTGGCGCATCTTGTAAAAGTTCCTCTAGAGTAATTCTGCCTTTGGTAATCTGGTAGAGTGCTACTCTGACTAAATAAGGATGCCCACCCACCATTTGTAGGAGTTGTTTGAGTTGCTCATCACTCCAATTTAACCCGTGTCGCCCCACTAATTCTTGCACTTGGGCTTGGGTAAGTTCGGGAAGTTCAATCGCTAACCCAACATTAAATGGCGATTGATTGATATTGAGGGGAACATAAACTTCTTGTGAGTGGACGACGATGAGCCGTAACTTTTTCCAGATTGGCTCATTCTTCGCTTCCTCATGCCAAAACCGCAACAGTCCAAAGAAGTCAGCTGCCACCTGACGGTACTGAAAAACTTCATCCACTTCATCCAATCCTAAAGCCAAGGGACTGGATATTTCTTGTAGCAAATACCGCTCGAAATAATCAGTACATTTATCTTTACTGCCCAATCTTCCCTGCCAATATTTGTCTAGCTTATCTGGTAAATTTAATTTTCGAGCAATACTGTGACAAAACCATTGCAAGAATTCATCGAGATTTGTCAAAACTGTACCATCGGCTGACTGAAAGTTCAAAGCTGCGCTTTGGTAGCCCTGCTGGGTGGTATTATCCAAAATCCTTGCCATCAAAGAAGACTTACCCATCTGCCGGGGTGCTTTAATCCGAATCAGTGCCCCTGGTTTAACAATGCGATCGTAACAGTCTGATTCTATGGGGGGACGCTCCACATAAAAAGCTGAGTCGAGGGCTACCTGTCCCTCTGGTTCTTCTAAAACAATGGATTTAGGTATAGTCAAAGTCGAATTGTCGGATGTGCGCTCTTGCTTGTTTTCTAATTTTTGAGCGCCCGAATCTGATACAACTTCTGACTTCTTTATCAGTACTGGGGTTAATGCTTCTGCAATCCCTGCCATCCGAATGCTGCTACAACCAAACTTGTATGCCACCTCAATTGATTTCCCAGCTCCCAATGCGTCATAAAAACCCACTGCAAATTCCCGTGCTGCTGAATCTCCTACTGCCTGACTCATTCCAATGACATAGGGGATGTATTGAGCGATCGCTCGTGCTTGAACTTCTGAGTAACAGGCGTTGAGCAACACACATTCTACTTGAGAAGCAAATAACTCAAAAAGACCTGCTAGAGCTTCTGTACTAACAAGTTTGGCTTGTCCTGTTTCATCTTCCAGTGCCAGCCCATCATCCCCGACTCCATGTCCGGAAAAATGCACAATTTGCGGGCTTATGTCTAACATAGCTCGCTGCACATCTCTTGGTCGAGTCGCCCACTTTTGCTCCAAGATAAATTGGTCGCGGTTTTTAGAGCGGGTTAACCCAGCATCAATCTCTCGCACTTCCTCATCTAACCGCAATGGCACAGAATTTCTTGGATTTGCTGCCAGAATCAGGATTGTTTTGACAACTTTGTGGTTCATGAGTTAGCCCTATCTAGGCTACATAATGAAGGATGGTCATCAACAAGTCAACTCAGAAACTTATAGTTGTTAGCAAAATCAACATATGCATATGAGAACACATGAGTGATTTATATCTGCTAGATAAAGGAGCCAAAAATATTGCTGCTATTGGGGCTGTTTTTGTAAACCAGCCTAGAGGCTCGAATTGTTTGTGTTGTGAACTCAGTACAGACAGTTCATTTAGGGGCGCAAAGCCGCCACGCCCCTACCTGCATCCTACTCCACAGTAACGGACTTCGCCAAATTCCTGGGCTGATCTACATCCAAACCGCGCAGGGCTGCAATATGGTAAGCCAGTAATTGTAGGGGAATTACTGTAAGAATGGGAGACAGCAATTCATTAACATGAGAAACGGGGAGGATATCGTTAAAAATTTCTCCTGCTTCTCCATCGTTCACTGGTGTCACGCCAATTAAACGAGAATCGCGGGCTTTGGCTTCTTGGGAGTTGGAAATCACTTTTTCATAAACACTACCAGGCATTGCGATCGCAACAACGGGTACTTTTGCATCCAACAAAGCAATGGGACCGTGCTTCATTTCACCAGCTGGATATCCCTCTGCATGGATATAGCTGATTTCTTTTAATTTCAGCGCACCTTCCAACGCAATAGGATAATTTATACCCCTTCCCAAAAAGATAAAATCTTTAGTTTCTGCAAAGTTATGAGCCAATTGCCCAATATAATGCTCCTGCTTTTCTAAATTCGCTTCAATTTCTCCTGGAACTTGCCGCAACCCATCAATAATTGCCTGTAATTCTGTTGGGGAAATAGCCTGACGGAGATAAGCCAAATCCAACGCCAGCGCGTAAAACGCCATTAATTGAGCAATAAAAGTTTTTGTCGCCGCCACCCCAATTTCAAGATTCATACAGGCTACGCTGCGGAAACAACACCCTGCTGCATAGGCAACATCACCTCTAGCAACTGCTTTTTGAGCAACGGACAGTGAAAAGCTAATTTCCCAGGCAAACGTATTAACAGTTGCTTGTTGAAGTTGAATCGGATAGGGAGTCGTCTTAGCCTTTAAAGCAGCTAAAACACCATCCGGGTCGTAAAGTGGCAGACAATGAGCAACTTCACCCATATAAATAGAGGATACAAAGCCATGAGGATGCCCTGGTTGGTAATCAATCGTGATTTCCCCTGCATGGCAATCATCAATAATACGATTAACCCGAGCCACATCACGGTAGAGAAAATCTACAGGCACACCTTCTATCCGCAGCCAGCCACCGCCATTAATCCATTTCCCCCATTCACCGATTGGAGTGATTCGATTTGGGCGGCGATCGTCATCAACTTCCGAGGCAAGGTGATTTAGAGCAGCCACATCAAGCGGATTCTCTGGCAGGTAATAAATTCCCAAATCCACATCTGACTTCTGCGTGTGGTTGCCTCTTGCCCTCGAACCACCCAGAGCAATCGCTGCAATTCCCTGAATTGACTGCAAACGCTCAATAATCCGGTGGATAAACTGAGGCAATTGCTGATTCATATTGGCTCTATCACCAGTTATTTAAAACGATGCTACATGATATGCTAACAAACAGCCTCAAATGACCACTAGGCGTGCAAGAAAAACTTTGCAGTGAGCCAGGTAAAGATGGCAGCACAAAGAGGGCTCAGTATTAATGTTCCAACCAGCCATATCCCAAGCCATGCTACTCCACCCATTGAGCCCGGTTCTGGAGGTGGTGTGTTGCGATTGCTCAGCCATTGCAGTAAGCCAGTGAGAAGCATGGCGGCGAAAGCACCAAATAGCAGCCCGATAAACCAGGCTAAAGGCAGCAACAACAACATCCACTTGCAGCCCAATTTGATAAATGCTTGGTAGCTTATCCATAGCAATGGTCCTAAGAATAGCAGAACCAGTACAGCAATTAAACCTATATGCATGGCTTTTTGGGGGGTATGTCTGTGGCATTCAACAACTACACGGTATCGTCCTTAAGGTTGCCAATCTTTTCTGGTAGTCCTGCGATCGACCACGCACAGATTAGCCACTCTTATGGATACTATTTATCTTTATCAGTCAAGCATTCTTGACGCTTTATAACAATATTGTTATATTTGTTTACATAAGTTAAGAATTTAGGAAACAAGTTATGTACACCACTGTTAACGAAGACGGCGTTCTCAACAACTATCCAACCGAGCCAAAAATGTATTTTGCTGAATACCCTGCTATTTGGGAACAGCGTCAATATGTTATCCAGGGTGTGTTTGCAACATTACTGGTAGCTACTCTAGTTGCGGTTGCTTTTACAGCTGTTTAATACTTTTAGATAAAGCAGTTGATAAACTCTCATCTTTTCACCCTGGCTTGATGGCTGGGGTTTTGCCATTGCAAACTTCACCAACTGCTTTACGGAGGAATGACAAGGGAGCCCAAGGCTGGCGATAGCTTCGCTACTTCCTTCGGCAGATCGCTACAACCTACATTCCTTTTACAACATAGATTATGCGGTTATCATGCTGTTCCCTTGGCTTTCTGCTAGGGTGTGGATTGTTCCTCTTGCTTATAACAATAAGTCATCATTACAGTTCGCTTCGTCCTATACCAAGACTTTGGAAAGTTGCTCGAACATCCTCAAGGCTCAAACCGCAGTAGTAATACTTTTTGTCTCTTAGGTTAGCGATATAGTAACCAGCTTTGCCTCCGTTGACTCGAAAGAGAGAAACTAATAATTCATCGCCAGTTATGCCGTAAGCCTCTGCACCTTCCAAACCAATTGGCACATGATTTGGGCTGTAAAATTTCGCGCCTTTAATGTACCATTTCCCCGCCTCATGCCTGACAACTCGATAATAGTTTGGATAAATAATTGCTGTGCTTTTCATAATTTGATCTACATTTAAACAGAAGGAGACAAGCCCCCAGAGGCTACCTGGGGGACTATACGCTAGTTAATTACGGTTGGGATTGCGCGAACCGTCTTCATTTTCGTCCGTTTTTTCCGGTTGTATTTCTTCCGGAAGTTGCGGCTCGAAAACGAGTTCACTTTCACCAGTTTCTGCGTCGGTCTTTGCCCATAAACCCGGATCGAGGTTTTCGTAGACCTCCCCTGGCTGGTAATTGCTATCCTTTCCATTACCACTAGCGTTACTTGGTGAGTTAACCATTGCATCACCTCCTTTGCTCACCTAAACTTGATTATCCCATGAAAACATGGGATAATATTTTTGATGAAATCATTTATCAACTTTCACTAGGATTTTTCTAGATAGGAAATTGCTGCTTCTTGCAGCCATTGAGAGAGAGTTTTTCCTGAAGCTATGAGTGCCGCTTCAATTTGTTGTTCCAAAGAAACTGAAGGGCGAAAGCCCATCATACGACCTTTTGGTTCCCGTCCAGGTTTAACAGCAAAGCTGGTTTCGTTTTTCTTTTTAGGGTTTTTAACTCTTGGATTTCCTGTTCGCCCTTCAACTCCTGCCATATCTTTACCCTATGATTTCCAAATATTGCCTTGTTTTCATGGCATCATATTAGCAAAGCAAAAAGCCCGGTGATTCACCGGGCTTGCAAAAAAATTTTGTCTAAAATTACCGAGTTTTGTAGGTAGTGCTATGTTGCAAAACACGGTGGGCAGTGCCCACCCTACTAAGCCTTAAGCATTTACCGCCTGTCTGTTGTTTGCAGTCTTGTAGTAACCATTACTTTCAGAAACTTTTGCTGGTTGCAAGACTTCCTTACCTGTAATCAACCTTGCTCCACGTTTCCGGGTGAAGTAATTCCAGCCCCACTGAATCATCACCATGAGCTTGTTGTCAAACTCAATTAAGAAATAGATATGAACAAAGAGCCAGAACAGCCATGCGAAGAAGCCTGTAAATTTGGCAAAACCTACGTCTACAACGGCAGAATTTTGTCCGATTACCGCTAAACTACCCCAGTTGATGTAAGAAAACTGTGGTAAGGTCTTACCTTTCATCCGTTGTTTGATTAAGGATGCAACATACTGTCCTTCCTGCATTGCTACGGGTGCAACGCCCGGTAAGGGCTTGCCGTTTTGATGGGCAAAGTTCGCTAAGTCACCAACAACAAAGATGTTGTCATAGCCTTTGATACTCAAGTCTGGCTCAACAATAACTCTTCCAGCGCGATCGCACTCAACACCTGTACGTTCTGCAAGCAGTTGACCTAGAGGTGAAGCTTTCACACCAGCTGCCCACAATACTGTTTTAGCTGCAATCTGTTTGACATCATCACCTTGTTTAAGGGTAACAATATCACCTTCTATATTGGTCACCAGTGTTTTTGTCTTAACGGCGACACCTCGCTGTGCCAGGGAAACTTCTGCTTCTTTTGATAACTCTGGTGCAAAGGGAGGAAGAATCCTATCCATACCTTCAAGAAGCAAAACTTGAGCTTCTGAGGTGTCGATGTTGCGGAAATCTTCTTTCATTGTGTGGTAAGCCAGTTCTGCGATCGCACCTGCTAATTCCACACCTGTTGGACCGCCACCCACAACCACGAATGTCAACCAAGCACGACGTTTTTCGGGGTCGGTTTCCTTTTCTGCGGCTTCAAACGCCATGAAGATGCGCCGACGCATTTCTATAGCATCTTCCACTGTTTTTAAACCGGGCGCGAATTCTTCCCACTGGTCTTTCCCAAAGTAGGAATGTTTGGCACCTGTAGCAAGGATTAGGGAATCGTAGTGGATGGCTTCTTCGGTTGTGAAGACTTTTTGCTCTTGGGGATCGATATCGATAACTTCTCCCAGTAGTACTTTTGTATTCTTGCTCTTACTTAAGACAGAACGCAGTGGTGAGGAGATATCCGCCGGGGAGACAGTACCGGTAGCGACTTGATATAACAGTGGTTGGAATAGATGAAAGTTTCTTTTATCAATTAAAGTAACTTTTACATCAGCACGAGCCAGTGCTTTTGCGGCATACAACCCGCCAAAGCCACCGCCTACAATAACTACGTGATGGGGTGGTCGATCGTCAACAGAGTTCATCATAAGATTTACTTCCTAGTTTTAGCCCTTTGCAATCCTTCTTAACAAATTTTCAACAATCTTGTTAGTGTAGTTCTGCTTATTATAGACATATTAAGAAATGTAAAAGTTTTTGCCGATACAGTCAAATAGTAAACATAACTACATTTGTAGCAAAGCCAACGCAAATATGGACTCATCCTGTAGCTACAGGATAGAAATCCCAAGAAGTTAGCTTTAGTAACTACTACACTTTCCTATCCGGAATTTCCAGGATTCTGGTTACTGATGATTTCTTGACACAAGAGCTGCATTTCATACAATCAATGCCACTAAAATCACTGTACCTGACCTGTCTTCTAGAGGGGAAGATGAGATATTCCATAATATTAAAATTTATTACGATAAGTCAAATTATTTTTACGTATCCCAACCTGTCATAATTGATTCCCTCTCCAGACAGTTGTTTACTTGGGTAACTCGTGAAATTTTTGAGTAGAAGGCTGAACAAGTGGTGAACTAAAAGGGTATGGGTCACTCGTGAACAAACCAACAAGTGTAGCAGTTCAATCTCGTTCCTTAGGGCAAATTCGTGATGAGGTACTTGCTGAAGATATTCGCGATCGCTTAACTCACGATAAACGTACAGCACATCTCCAACTGGTTGTTAAAGTTGACGGAGGCGTTGCACACGTTGACGGTGAAGTCAATTCTGAAGAAGAGAGACAGTTTGTACGGAACTTTCTGCGCCAACAAGCTGGTTTGTATGGTGTTTGGGATTTTCTGACATTACCAGGTCAACAGCTTGAGGTTGTTGATATAGGTTGTGGGGGACAGAAGCAACGAGCTTGGTTCCTCGGGGTGGATCGTGTCGGCTTTCCTGGGGTTGACGTGGTGACAGACCTCGAAACTCATCTTCCCTTCCCAAACAACTCCTTTGACCATGTCTTTGCAATCCACATTCTCGAACACATTCATAACCTCCTTGGTTTGATGCTTGAGATTCATCGCATTCTCAAACCTCACGGAGTTCTTCACGTGCTTGCGCCCCACTGGCAACACATCAATGCAGTTGCTGACCCAACCCACTGTCGTTTTATAGACGTACAGACTTTTAAGTACTTTTGCCATCCAAAATCAGACGTCATGCCTTGGCGACCCCTCATGCTCTCAGCTTCTGAGGACACCGTATTCGCCGACCTCCAACCGATTAAAAATGGTTCCCCGGCATCTCAAGAGGATATTGCCCGGTGGTTTAAGTAATGCCTCCCCACTTCAAACCAACTGAATGACACCCCATTGCCCATTTGTTAACCAAGCAGAATCAGATTTTGCGACTTTCTCAACCACCTCTGGTTGGATACCTGCTGCTACCTCCGATTTTAAAGTGCGTAGGGCTAACATTGGGCTGGGTAAGTAGCATACTATATCTGCAATATTTGTGGTATAATCCCAGTGTCTATCTCCCAACAATCTTCGATAATTTGCGTCTCCTTTAACAATTATCAAACTAGCATTTGATAAATCATCTTTTAGAGAATTAGGTATTTCCCAAAAGGCTAAAGGTGATGTCCAAAAATAATCATCACTGAGAACCAACCGTCCTGATGCAATGTTTTCTTGCAACCGTTGAGCAACAGAACCTGCTTCTTGAACGCTAGAATTTGCTAGAAAATCTAGGGTGTAATGGACGTCTTTTATCATTGCATCGGATACAAAGGTTGGGTGGGACTTCAAATGCAGCTTAATCCCATCGATCGCACCACTGCTTAATAGAAAATCCACAAGACATAAATCGCAAACCAGTTCAAAGCCTGCGTTATCTACGACAAAGTCAATACGCCCGGATTTATTATTTGCTAATAATTCCGTGACTTTAAGTGCGTCATCTACTAATATGTGAGCTTGTTGGCTTTGAATATCAAAACGGCTGCGATCGCCTTCAAATGCCGACCACAAACTCAAGTCTACACGATTGCCCCACAAAGCGAAATATAACAAAGCAATCAAAGTTGTTTGGTGAGATTCATGATTTTGCTGCGATATCTCTACCCACTTATTCACCTGAATGCATAAAGCGGTTATTGAGTCAAGAGTTGTTTCCAAACCCTGACGTTTTTGCAAATCGAAGGGGTCTACACCTTGCCATTCGCCCCTGGGAAAGTAATTCGTAATTTGCAGAATAAACCGATAAAAATAGGTTTCTGCAAAAAACCAAGGAACATCAATCCAACGCTGTCCTCTATATGGTGCGAGATAAGCATCCCAATCGGCAAAATCTGCACCAGTGTCATCTAATAGAGGCGGTACGCATGCACCGGGTAAGTCCCCAGCCAGCTTCTCTAAGTTAGCGTTAATCTCAGGCGGGAAATTGTTTTCAACTATAACTCGACGGGCGATCGCAGGCATCCGCTGAGTGACTGTATACTCTGTAAAAGTGCCAACTTCTGCACCAACCAGTGATGGTGGTAGGGGTAAGCTGGGAACGTGGGATTTATTAACCACTATTTTTTCTTTGCTTTAATGCAGCACTTTCAATGGTGTAACACTTCCCTAGCTTACCTTACTTTAGATATTTGGTGGAAATTAATAAGTAAGTCGGTCAGAAAAAACGTCACTGGTAAGGGTCGTCCTTAGTCATTTGTCATTCGTAAGGGTTTCAGATGCATTTACATTTTGTAACGTATTTCTGTTTATTCACACCGACTTACTTGTAAGTTATCTACAACTTTTATCGAGCCGCTTCCAACACCGGTTCTTGAGATGGTACTCCTGAATTTTCCAACACAATCTTTGAGTCGTTGGAGGAAGCTGTACTAACCATCCCTGAATATTCCCCGTTATAGTTGGTAAATTCAGATGGGGCTCTGCGAATATTAGAGAGACGAATTTGCCAATCGGAAACCTGCTCGTAGGTAAGGTAATTAGTATTGGAAGTAGTTGTCCATACCCCCCAAAGACAGGTGTCTTCAAACTGTAGCAGTCCTGACTTGCGTAAATTTTGGGCTTGGGGAGTTCCGGGCAAGGGAATAATACTGTAGCAAGAGGTTTGAAATTCCAGATTGGGGTTAATCTCTACGAGTTCATCCACGAGTTCTGAGATGGCTTCCTCTAGATGGGACAACTCATCATCATTATCATTCGCTAGCCCGATGATGATACCATAAGTAATCACAGGTACACCAGTTCTAACTACAGATTTCATCAAGGTGCAATGCTCTTGCCACGGTAGGAGCTTCTTGTAGGCTTCTCGGCCAAAAACGGGACGTTCGGCAGGGATATAAGCCAAAGGACAACCAACTTTACCATCCCAGCCAAACAATGCTTGAATCAGTTCTTCGTCAGGTCTGAGGTCGGTGCTTTCGTAGTTACGCCCACTTCCCAAAGTTGTTTTCCTCAGTTCCAAACCATTTGGCCACATCAAAGATATACCTATCTCCCGCGCACCATTGGTAATTTCGAGGATTTCTTCTCGCCCTCCAGGAAAGAGTCCACGAGCAAGGAATTGATCGGAACCGATATTGATTGAAACAGCCCCCGCTTCTTTCTGTATCGCCAACCATTTGAGGGCTGTTTGTGGCGACATTCTCCGATAGCCAGTGCCGTAGGTGGGTGTCATGCAAAAATCACAGGTGCGATCGCAACCAATATCAGCCACCAGAGAACCGACTGGTACACATCCCTGGACATTGGGGAGAGTCCCCAAACATTCCCGCGCTACTTCCACCGAGGGTAGCGCCCATTCTTCTGGACTTTTGGCTTTAGTCTTCCTGGGATATTGTTTGCCATCTGCGAGAATGACACCTGTAAGTTCTTCTCGTGGAGTTCTTCCAAGTACGTAGTCAAAAATCGCCCAATTTGCTGCACCCGATTTATCCTGAACTACTGCTGTTGCGCCAGCCTTCAAATAGTGGTGCGGTTCAGCCAGAGCATCCGATCCGCCAACGACAATGGGACGACCTCCCTTAGCTAGATGCTCAATCAGCATACAACTGACTTGACGGTCTTGGGAGAAATTAACTGTAATTCCCCAAGCATCGTATGCCTCTGGGTCGAGGGCAGAGATTCTGCCCCCAACGTAAGTTTTCCGCAGGGTCATCCCTTTCCAGAAAACCTCCCCAAATTCTTCACTGTAATTGTCGTCTCTGAGGTTGACCAATCGGGCATCAAATCCCCCTGCTTGCAAGTCAGGGATCAAAACTTGTTTGCTGATTAAGGAACGATGTCTGTATAAAGAAGTCCAATTTTTGCCTTCTGCATCGTAGAGCCCTGTTGCTGGAGGTTCAATCAGTCCAATTGTTGGAGACTTTCTAGCTACCATAGTTCAGATTTGGTAATATGGCCTAACAGTAGAAGCTGTTCGAGTCGTCCCAATCGCAATTTTTCACCTTTAGGACACGTCGATTAGCCTACTTTCCATTAAAGCGGACAATAGCAGAAAAATATAAGAAATATATGAGATGACTTGAGTTTAGACTCAGGAATTTCCAAGAAATACTCCCTTCCTGCCAGCTATATTACCTATTAAAAACCGCCAAGACGCCAAGAGCGCTAAGGTTCAGTATCGGTAGTTTTTCACCGGGAAGGGAGTAAATTATCCCTCTTTTAGGAATTTACTCCTCTTGTGGAACGGGCGGGGACGCCCGTTCTGTCGTTATTAGCTCTCCAGAACCCCATACCACAAGAAATTTTAGAAGATTTTTTTATTTGGAAGCTCCTCAAAGTCGCGATCGCAGACCAACAATTCGCCACCTACTATGTTGCTTGATAGATGTCCTACAATACGGTATGGTTCATTTTTTTCACCTATTCTATTAATAGAAGTTCCAACCAGATAAAATGACCAACACACCAGAATCAACCAGCCGCAGGTTAGACCGGATAGAAGCAATTCTTACTGACACGGCTGACTTAGTGCTTGCCCATAACGACGCGCTAAACAGGATTGAGTCTGCGATCGCACAACTGAGTACTAGCACAAATCAGGCGATCGAGCGACTAACAATTACTACCGAGCGACTAACAATCACTACCGAGCGACTAACAATCACTACCGAGCGACTGGCAGCCGAAGCAGCCCAAGACAGGCAACAGGCAGCAATTGACCGCCAAGAATTCCGAAACGAAATTCGGCAAATCTGGGAATATTTGCGCGATCGTAATGGCGGCAGCAGTCCTCAATAGAGCGCTACTAAAGCAATCCCACACCCACTTGACTTTCCTCTTGAGCCTCAAAATGGTACAGTACCCGGTAGGTGAAGTCACTGGGATACGAGGGTACTACCGCTAGCCCTAGAAAAATTGTTGTATCAGGGTTGCAAAAATATTCGCTCTAGTAGTTGTCATTGAGTAGAGCCCTTGCTCAGCTGCCAGTATCCGACTCTTACGACTTTTCTCCTCACAACAAAGTACTAAGAGATTAGCGATCGCACTTATACCGAAAGTAAAATTCATAACTGTGTTTTATCATTGATTATTTTGTTATTATTTATTAACTCTTCTACCTCCACAGCCTTCTCTTCTAAATCTAAATCTTGATAAATTTGCAAACTTTCGGCTAAAAACTGAATAGCAATTGTTTCTGCACTTGGTTGATTTCTTTGTGTACGTTTGAGGTAAATTTCACCCAACAACTTACGTGCTGAGGCTTCTAGTTTTCTGCGGTTATACCCTTGAAAAATTTGCAGACATTTCCGAGCAACTTCTTCGCTACGATTTAAGTTTTCCAAAGCTTCTATTTCCAGGTAAGCACGAGCCACCTCAAGAGATTTATCCGCTTTATTTACTATTTGCCCTAGTTTATCAAGATAGTTTAATCCCCTGTGATAATATTCTTCAAACAGAGCAATATTTTCTGTGATTGATGTGTTTTCGTTAGATAAGAGGCGTAGACGTTGTGAGTAGAGTAAACCAAGAGCAATGTAATCGTAGGCAAGGTTTTCCTGATATTCGCCTGTAGTATTTATTTCTCTAGCTTGGCGAATATTTTCTTCAGCTTGAGCAAGTAAATTAGAAATTTCTGTTGAATTTGTGGTAGTTTTTTCTGATAAGCATTGACAGGATACAAGTTGTCGATAAGCTCTAGCTAAATCATTATCTTTCCCTAGTTGTTGATAAAGTTCGCAACTTTGTTGATAGTAATCGATGGCTTGTTCGTATTGATCCCAATCTTTATAAATCCTCCCTAATCGCCAGTAAGCTAGTGCAATATTCACTTGGTCATCCAACTGCTGACGGATGGCTAATTCTTGATTTTCACACTCAAGAGCTTGCTGGTATTTTCCCCATTCTCTATAGCAATCACCCAGCCAGTACCACAAGTCAGCTACATTCTTATCTCTCCCTAGTTCTTGATAAAGTTCGCGGCTTTGTTGATAGTAATTGATGGCTTGCTTGTATTGATCCCAATTTTGATAAATTCTTCCTAATCGCCTGTAAGCTAATGCAATATTCACTTGGTCATCCAACTGCTGACGGAGGGCTAATTCTTGATTGGCACACTCAATAGCTTGCTGGTATTTCCCCCATTCTCGATAGCAATCACCCAGCCAGTACCACTGATTGGCTACATCCTTATCTTTCCCTAGTTGTTGATAAAGTTCGCGACTTTGTTGATAATAATTGATTGCTTGCTCGTATTTACCCCAACTTTGATAAATCCTTCCTAATCGCCAGTAAGCTAGTGCAATATTCACTTGGTCATCCAACTGCTGACGGAGTGCTAATTCTTGATTTTCACACTCAAGAGCTTGCTCGTATTTCCCCCATTCTCTATAACAATCACCCAGCCAGTACCACTGATTGGCTACATTTTCATCTTTCCCTAATTGTTGGTAAAGTTCGCGACTTTCTTGATGGTAATTGATTGCTTGGTTGTATTTTCCCCATTCTTTATAGAGTTTACCAATAGTGGAAAGTATAGTAACTTCAGACCTACATTTCTTGATTGTTTTTGAGATATTATATACTTTTAGATATAACTCTAATGATTGTTCGTATGTTTCACTTAAATTATGGCACCAACCCCAATCTTTCCAGAACATTAACAAATTGTTTTCTTGATAAAATTTAACTATTCTTGACTTTTTGAAGTTATCATTAGACTTCTCATACTCTTCCCTTTCGGCATAACATATCGCTAATGCCCAAAAAACAAATGATTGGATAATATCTGAACTTACATTTAGCTCTTCAAAAATTTTAATAGCTTTATCATAATTATCTGTACGCATATAAGACATTGCAGTGAGAAAAATTAATGCTGTTTGGCAATCTTCGTCATTCCTACAATGCTGACGAGTGTATTCAAAAGCAGGTGTCATTTCGTCACCCATTTCTTGAACCAAATATCTAATACTGCAAAACAGTAAAGGCTCTAATTGATTAACAATTTCTGTCACACAATCAATCAATCCTGTTAATCCCCCACAAGCAACATACAAAATAGCTGTTTTTGCCTTAATCCGAATTTCTTCAGACAGCGTTGAGTCATTAGCTGCTTGTTTCAATAAATCTATAACTTCACCTTTCTGATAAAATAGTTCAATTTTGCGTAGCAACTTCAGGATTTGCTTAGTTGTATCATCCTCAAAATCGGCATCTATTCCAAGATAGGTAATAACTAACTTGTGAATTGGTTTTTTGCGAATAACAATACTATTAATTTCAATTTCAGCAATGACCTGTCCTGCAAACAGCAAATCTCTCAGCTTAAATTTTCCTTCCCTTAAATTATTTGTTGCTTCATCCTCTTGTGTATAAATAATAGTTGCATTATCTGATGCAGAACTTTTGATTTTAATTTCGCCATGTTGCAGCGAGGGTTGATAATCTTCTAATTTAATAAATAATTTCTCTGCTAGCTTTTTAAATTGTGACGAAAAGTGGCTCCCGTAATACCCCAAAGCCAGTAGAAGTGGTTCATTCCAACGTGGCTCGTAAAGATGTTTTTGAATGAGTTCCAGAATCTCGCTTTGTTCTTTATCAGCAATATAACGAGCTGCAAAATACTCTTCAAACGTCAGGTGCATAAAGCCATAAACCCCTGGCATTCGTTCCACAAATAAACCTGTTGTTTCCCGCACCTTCCGCAAAAACTCCCCTACTGCTTGACGCACGGAGTCTGATTCGGGTTCGGTATCGTTTAATTCCGCCAGTTTTTCTGCTAATTTTTCCTCCACTTCCGTTTGTGTTACCAAACCAGAGGGCTTCTCCTCGTGCATCCAATATGCCAAAGGTGCTAAAAGTTCCACCACCTCAGTTTCTTTTAACACTACCCTTGGTGCATCGGGTAATTTTTTACCGAGTTGCCAATCTTCTGTCAAAGTTTGTACCGCCAACTCGTACAGTTTCACCCGTCGGTTAGGTAAGCGATCGCCATTGCGGTGAATCAATGCCAAAATAGTTAACAGCAGGGGATTTGCTGTCAATCGCTGTACACCTGGATTATCTTTTACAGCCAGTAAAATGTCCTGGGCTTGCTCCGTACCTTTTTTTAGCCATTGCTCCTCGCTAGCATCTGGCTGCTGTGCTTTTTCAACTGTTCGACACCAACGATACAAGAATCGCTCTACCTGTTCGCTGTCCATATCTTCAATAGTAAACTCTGCAAACCGACTGCTGAGTTTGACATCGCGGTAGCCAGCAATGCGGCTAGTAATGACAAATTTGTTAGTAGGGAACTCATCAACAAACTTATTAATACGTTCTACAATCAGTTTGCGGCTTTCTTGGACCAATGACCAATGACCAATGATCAATAACGATAATTAAGCAATAGTCAAATTCACCTTGAGGGTTACATCGTTGTAGTCCCCATCACCACCATTTGGTAAATCCTCAAAGCCAAAGGTATTATTCCCTAACAAGCGAATATGGTCAACTTGACCTGAGTTAGCATTTAAAAATGGGAAGTAAACCGCAGGGTTATTATTTACATCACCATCTAAAAATGCTTCAACTTGACCATTGGCAATAATAAAGGGTGCTAGAAGCGATCCCGGTTCAAAGGTTCCTGTAAAGGTAGCAGTACTTTGGTTAGCTACTGTCAAGTCAATGCCTGGAATACGTCCCCGTACCGCAGCTTCAGCGTAGCCACTATTACCTGGGAGCAAGTCCACAGTGCCATCACCATTGACATCAATCCCACCGTTGACATCAGCAACTCGGTAGAAGCCGATGATATTGTCGAATTCTGCTTCTCTGTTCAAAACAAACTCAGCTTTTATCTGAGTTGTTTGTTGGCGTAGATCGATTGCTTCTCCCTGTAAACCACCTTGAACACCTGTACCCAGAGGTAAGGATTCATTTGTTCCTCGAAGTTTCACAATCAAATCTTGGAAGTCAGTCACGCTTGTACCTTGTCCATCCTCCCAAGCTAGGGAGAATTCACCGTTACCTAAATCTGTTATCTGGTTTGTTGAGACATCGGAAAAGAGTACGTTTTGGATGGGAGTCTTGCCAGCTATGACAGCATCAATAGTACTATTTTTGACCAAAACAAATCCCAGACGTTCTCCTGAGTTAAATTCAAGCACACGTCTTAAATCAGCATTAAACCCATTGGGAACATTAGCGATCGCTGAGAAAATAACTTGGGCTCTTTGAAGTGCAGCTAGCGCATAACCATCCGCACCAGGAGCAATGCCGTTAATGGTTCCCCGGTCATCGTCAAAGACAACCACTCCGAGTTCATGCACCTGAGTGGAACTAAATTTAGTGAGAGAGACTTCGAGTTTTGGGTTACC
This sequence comes from Scytonema sp. NUACC21, assembly GCF_054684315.1. NCBI lineage: Bacteria > Bacillati > Cyanobacteriota > Cyanophyceae > Nostocales > Scytonemataceae > Scytonema > Scytonema sp. NUACC21. The sequence continues at coordinate 52,012 of NZ_BAAFZH010000082.1, forward strand.
GCCGCCATCAGAAAAACCTTCCAGTTGAAAAACACCTAAATTGTTAGATGCGAATTTGAGAGCAACAGGAGTATTGGCATCTTCAACGGTAAGTAAAGCAGTGTCAGTCTCAACGCTAAAGGCAGTTGTACCACCGTTAATAATCGTATCAGCAGTGAAACCATTATTCCCAGTAGTTCGATCCCAAGCGCGGAAGGTAATGATATCGTTGATATTGCCACTAAAGCCAGCAGTGGGCTGGAAGTAAATGCGAGTTTTGCCATCAGCCGCCAGCAAAAGAGCATTGGCATCGGATACAGACGGTAAAGATTGCCAGGTATTACCGTCATCAATGCTGTAAAAGAAACTTCCTTTGCTAGTATCGACGCTTGTAATGGCTACACCTTTTAGTGCATCCTTATCTGGCTCAGTAATATTATTAGCCTCGTCGAGCAGCGAGGAAATTAGAGCACCTACTGCGCCAGAGGGTGCGCCCGCATTTTTCTCGACAAAAGTGATAAAGTTGGTGTCAATAAGGCTAGGAGCATCATTGACGGCATTAATGGTAATTGTGGCAGTGTCAGTGGCAGTGCTAAAGGCAGTTGCGCCACCGTTAGTAGTCGTATCAGCAGTGAAACCGTTATTGCCAGTAGTTCGATCCCAAGCACGGAAGGTAATGGCGTTGTTGATGGTGCCATTGAAGTTGGCAACTGGCTGGAAGTAAATACGAGTTTTGTCATCAGCCGCCAGCAAAAGGGCATTGGCATCGGATACAGACTCCTCTAGAGATTGCCAAGTGCTACCGTCGTCAATGCTGTAGAAGAAACTGCTGTTGGTTGAATCGACATTTGTGACAGCAATACCCGTAAGTGCATTGTTATCTGGGTCAGTAATGTTACTACTTAAGCTGACTAAAGAAGAAACTAAAGTACCAACAGCCCCAGTGGGTATACCTGCATCTTCATTAATGACACTTAAGGTGACATCTGTATCGCTGAGAGTAGGTGCTGTGTTGACATTCTCGCTGACAGTAATTGCCGCATTTACCGTAGTACTACTGAAGGCAGTTGCGCCACCGTTAGTTGTAGTGTCAGCAGTCAAACCGTTACTGTCAGTGGTTTGATCCCAAGCGCGGAAGGTAATGGCTTGTTCGATCTCGCCACTGAAATCAGCAGTAGGCTGAAAGTAAATGCGAGTTTTGTCATCAGCCGCCAGCAAAAGGGCATTGGCATCAGATACAGACGGTAAAGATTGCCAGGTGTTACCGTCATCAATGCTGTAAGAGAAACTGCCTTTGCTAGTATCAATATTTATGATGGCAATACCAGTTACTGCGTCCTTGTCAGGGTCAGTCACATTACTACCTAGACTGACTAAAGAAGAGACTAAGGTACCAACAGCCCCAGTAGGTGTACCTGCATCTTTGTTTACGGTAGCGAGGGTGACATTGGTATCAGTCAACGTAGGGGCATCGTTGACAGCGTTAACATCGAAGGTCATCGTGTAAGCTGAAGCACTAAATTCAAGCCCATCACTGACTTTGAACTGGAAACTACTGTAGTTTGTACCGTTGGCATCGGAAGCAGGCTGAAACTTCAACTTGCTAATGTCAGCCACTGCAATTTTTTCGTCAAGGCTAGTGCCTTCACCACTGTCTTGAGTGTTATTGCCATTCGCATCTTGAAAAAGCTTACCTGTCAGTGGTAGTTGAGTAATTTGTAATTCCAGCAAGCTGTCACCACTGTCAATATCAGCAAAGTTGAAATCAGTGGCTGCAAAAGTGTAGATGGTGTCTTCGTCTGTAGTAATAGTCTTGTTATCAGCTATGGGAAGTGTATTGCTCTGCTCCAGAATTTTGAAACCATAATTACCGTCCGCAATGTAGACATATTTCCCCACAACAGCTACACCATCGACTTCACCCTCTGTATCGTAAAGTTCTAGAGGGACAGGTTCGGCAGGATTGCTAATATCAAGAATTTGCAGACCCGCTTTAAAATCAGTTACATAAGCATATTTCCCTGCTAAAGCGACATTGCTGGCATAGCTGGAAGTATCAAAGGTAGCTTTAAGAATCGGATTGGTAGGATCGCTAATATCAACGATTCGCAGACCGTTGTTACCGTCAGTAACGTAGGCATAATTCCCCCGCACAGCTACATCTTGAGCATCGTTAGTGACGTCACGAACTGTGTAACTGCCCTTTAGAATGGGGTTGGCGCGATCTGCCCTCCGGGCAGGAGCGAAGCTATCGCTAATGTCAAGAATTTGCAGACCCGCTTCTTTGGCAGCAACATAAGCATATCCATTTACCACAGTTACGCCAAGACCATAACCATCTAAATTGTAACTACCTACAAGAGTGGGGTTAGTGCGATCGCTAATGTCAAGAATTTGCAGTTCCTTATCATACTCACTAGCAGACAAATCTGGTTTATAACCAGTGACATAAGCGTAATTCCCCTCCACGAATACATCGTAAGCTCTGTTAGAACCAGTATTGTAGCTACCGACAGGGCTGGGATTGTCAGGATTACTGACATCATAGATTTCCAAGAAACCCGTATCAAAGTTAGCAACATAAGCGTATTGCTCATCTACAGCAACATCCCAAGCACCAGCCGTTGCAGTTTTACCCTTGGTCACAGGGTTGCTTAAATCACTGATGTCAATGATTTGTAAGCCGCCCGCACCGTCAGCAACGTAAGCATAGTTTCCTCTCACAGCTATACCGATGGCATAACCAGAGGTATCCACACTTCCTTTAGCTGAAATAGCAAGTACAGAAGGGTACATTGCCATTCCCGCAGCAGAAAATGCCAGTGGTTGATTTGTAAGGTTGCCAATCTTAACTTCTAAGTTCCAATCACCCTCTAGAGCAGCATTCCCAGTGAAGTTGGCAGAAGCAGCAATATTTGCTCCCGTCAGTTGGTGTAGCTTAGAGATAAATTCTGTTCCAGCATCACCTGCAGCAACATTGCAACCGTAGAGGAAGAGAGTGGGGACAAAATGCTGTGTTGCAGGATTTCCAGAGGCAGTTATAGAAAGTAGTGTTGAAGAGTGAGGATGAGAGGTAATGGGAGTTGTAGAGAACCAACTTTGTAGATTTTGAGTGTAGTGTTCCAGGGTGCTGAGGCTAAGTTCGCTATTACCTAAGTAAAGAGTTCCTGGAGAGCCGTGGGAAACAATGTGGATACCTTCCAATCCACTGTAGTGAGACAATGTATCGGTAATTTGCGCTATTCCATCGCGATCGGGATTGAGAACAATAGGCTCAATACCTGCTACAACATTTTTCAGCAAAATTTCGTAGTTGCTTACAGATGGGTCAACGAAAAGGATACCTGTAATTTTCATCTATTCTTAATCAAGAGGACTACGTTTTACACTTAAAGGGCTCATGCCACCCACCGAGCTATTACTATTACTGGTATAAATACCTTTTTTATAGACTTCAGTGGAACTAAATAGAAATACGTAAAAACTCTGTATATTCTGGATATCACTTCTCAACTTTACTAAAAATATATAAGATGATTAACTTCTCTCAGTAAAATAAGGAATGTCCAAGAAATTCATTTTGTAGTCCGGGCGTCCTCGCCCGTTCTACATAAGTGGCTCTCAAGATGCCCACACCACAAGAGAAAGTTGGATATCTTTTTATTTGGAAGTCCCTAACACCCCAGAATACTTAAACCGCCGTAATTGAAAAATTTATACCTAAACAATTTACACTGCTTGTAAAATATTGTACATAAAATTTCATTAATACGTAAAAAAGGAATTAAATATGTACATCCCAGGAATAATTCTTATGATGATTGAACAGACTTTGGCAAACCCACAGATTGTAGGTTGGGTTGAGGAACGAAACCCAACATCCCCCAGTTCGCTCTACAAAGAGATAGATATACAATGCCAAGATTTACCCGATGAAAGACAGATTGTAGGTTGGGTTGAGGAACGAAACCCAACATCCCCCAGTTCGCTCTACAAAAAGATAGATATACAATGCCAAGATTTACCTGATGAAAGACAGATTGTAGGTTGGGTTGAGGAACGAAACCCAACATCCCCCTTCGACAGACCTCACAGACCTTGGAAAACCATGTTAACATAGTAAAAGTGAGAAGTAATTTGCATGACGCTTTACCCAATGGTATTAGTAGTTTTATTTGAGAAGGATGTCTGGTAGTAGCAGCGACTGTTAAGTGTTACACAACACTAAAAGTTTTATTCATCCTTGGGTATTGAAAAACGCGATTTTAAGAAATATCTGAACCCGACAAACTCAAGTCACGAATTGACGAACTAGTAAGCATACCGAAAAATTGGATGCCTCAAAATCTATTATCATGAAAACACTTGTATCTTATTATCAGGAAATAAAGAACAACTTAAAACAGCAACTAGAAGGTGTAGAGAAACCCGAACAAGTTGCACCGATAATCCAAAATGAGCTTAACAAGCTAGCAGACTTCAATAATGATTATATTTACGGGCTGACACCACTACAAGCACGTCTTGCAACAGTGATGTTAAAGATGCTCAATCAGTACACCAACATTTTGATATTGGTGACAATACAAAACTCTACTCCAAATATTTCTGGAACAACTAATAGTACTAACTTGCGATCGCATTGCGAAGTAGGTCTAGCAGAGTTAACTACGGATACCTCACTCCCATTCTCCCAAGTTTCTCATTTGCAGAAAACCCTAAAAACCTTAACATCGCTGGATTATTACAAAAAAGCCCTGTTACAACAAGCCCAGAAAAATCGGGAAGTAATTAGCAGTCTACTCGCTGGAGGTTTAACAGGAACTTTGGCAGGAGGTTATTCATGGGGAATAATAGGAGCAATAACAGGAGCTGCGATCGGAAAAATAGTTCAGCAAACAAAGTTCTCTGAAAACAGAGATGTTAACTCCTACACAGAAGCGGAGCAAAAAGAATTGAAAATAGGTATAAATATTGATAAATTGCTTGACCATCTCTCTCAAGCTTTTCAATCAATAGATATGACTGTTGCTGCTTATGGAAGCAGAGAAGAGAAAGCAATTGGAGCGGGCTTGGAAAATAATTTAGACTTGCTAGAGTATCTACAAGACTTAATGGCAGATACTTTGGATGGACAAACTCAGCTTCCAACTGCTGTCCGCAGACGTATTGAACAAGCGGCAACAATTTTGAGACACTACGGAATTGAGACCCGAGTGTACCAGCCCACTCAGGAAGATATGACGGGGCAAGACGTTCTGTCAATGTTTTACTTTGAGCCAAGTCTCGACCCACAAGTAAAAGATTACATCACTTTAAAACACGCCCTCGTGAAAGATGAGCAAGTTCTTTTACCAGGGTGTGTCATTGAGCCTGGAACGTAAGGATTGTTAGTAGTTAGTGGATAGTGGATAGTGGCAAATAACTATCAACTCCCAACTACTAACCACTAACTACTAACTACTAACCCACACTATAAGTTTTATAGATTAGAAAGATTTAAGAATGGAAAATTATCAAGAAATCAAAATCATTGGCTTTGACTTAGGACATGGAGAAACAGCACTAACTTGGTTGCGAGCAGATAATTCCGAGTCAACTCCTCAAAGTCTGCTCATTAATAATCGGAAAAGCCAAATGACTGCTATTGCTTATCATCCCAAGGGTGGAATTATTATTGGTGAAATGGCGTGTCAAATGTCAGATGCAACTATCTTTGAAATTGCTTTTAAAGGTAGAAAATTCCATGTTGAAAAAAATAGAAAGAGCATACAAGAATTTGTTAGTGCTATCTACCAGCATCTGATTGATACAAAACAAATTCAGGTGGGCGATCGCAACAACTTTTTCATAGGTTGCCCATCGGGATGGTGGCAAGAAGAAATTGAAACTTACAAGCAAATTCTGTCTGAAGACAGTTTGCCCAATGTCACTATTGTGAAAGAGTCACGCGCAGCCTTAATGCATGCTAAAGAAAGTGGCATATTCACTATCAAAGAATTACAAAAGTCAGTGTTGGTTATCGATATGGGTTCATCTACAACAGACTACACCCTTGTGAAAGGAATGTCTGACACCCCAATAGATTTCGGACATGACTTGGGAGCATCCCTGATTGAAAAAGAAATTCTCAAGATAACTCTAGAGTGTCACAGACAATATAGGGAGGGAAATGAAAAAATTTTACGGCTGGGAGAAATTCTCAGAGATGAGGAAATTTTGCAACTAGAAGAGATTTCGCAACTCGAACAAATCCTCGAGCAAAATCCACTATACAGAAATCGCTGCGAACTCCGGTGTCGAAAAGCAAAAGAAGAATATTTTACCTACGAAGAGTCTTATAGAGAAAATCTAGTCAATGTAGGTGTTGAGGATATTCAAAGAAAATTCAAGTTTTTGCCGATAGTTAATGGCAAAATTATGAATACCATACTCAACAAACCTCTGCCAGAGCTTGACAACAAAAGTTGGCGCGATGCTTTCCGAGACCAATTGCTAGCAGTCAAACAAAAGTTAGAGCACATAAGCATTCAACCCAGCGCTATTCTCCTCACAGGTAGTGCTTCCAAAATGGGATTTGTTGTGGAAATATGCCAGGAGGTATTTCCCGATTTAGCTTGTAAGCGAGATGGAGAACCAGAACTTTGTATTGCCAGAGGGCTTGCACGTTGGGGACGGGTTTACATTCGCACAGCAGGGTTTTTGGAAGAAATTAATCACTTTCTTGATAGTGAATTGACGGGTATTGTAGGAAATCACATACCTGGCTTCTTGGAAAAATTAGCAGAGGAATTGGCTGAGGGACTGGTAGACAAGGTTATCAAGCCCAGTATTCAATCTTGGCGCGATCGCCGCATTATCAAGCTATCATCTCTGGAATCAGAAATACAACAGCAAGCCAAAACTTGGTTAACGGGAAGTGATGCCAATGACAAAATGGCTGCTTGTTTAGTTCAATGGCTGCTAAAAATTCAAAACGAGGTAAGAGAAAAGACAGATTCAATTTGCATCAAATATGGTTTGCCATTGGGCACATTTGATAGTAAAAAAATTGATTTAGCCGATCACACTGGAAAAGTTCCCACATCCATCTCATTTGAGGATTTTACTGGGCTTTCCGTGTTTGTTGGGCATATTGTTGCTATCATCGTAGGCGTTATCTTAGCTGGCTTATTTCATATCCTGTTTTTTACCGGAATCATTGCACCAATTGCTGGAATACTAGCTTACTTTGCAGGCGAGTCTTTGGTTAAAGATACAGATATACCTAGTTGGATACGTAATTTTGTATCGGATAAAAGAATTGACGACTTATCCCGACAAAAGAAACCAGAGTTGCAGCAAAAAATACAACAAACTTTAGTCCAAGATCCAACAATTGCCGTCAAACTGGGTAAAGCCATCAGCGAATGGCTAAAAGAAAGTGTTCAAGAGCAAGCAGAGAAAGCCAGAATGCTCATTGCCTAAAATCGTGGTACGGGCGTCCCCGCCCGTCTCATACAAGTGGCTCTTCAGAGCATTGGTACAGAAATCATACAAAACCTATTTTTTGTAGAGACGCGCTGTTTGAAGCGTCTCTACATGATGACGCGTCCCTACATTATGGCGCGTCTCTACATGATGACGCGTCTCTACATTCACGAAATATCAAAGGTTACAGCAGAAAGAAAACATGTTTTTTGCTCCCATTTTGACTACAGTACCGACACTCTAGTTACTATGGATGGAAAAAGACCTCAAGAATAAGGATTGTGCTTCTTTCTCATTCCCCCTTTTTTATCGGTTGTGCTGTTTGGGCGTATAAAGGTTGGGTAGGTGAACTCTACCCCCAAAGCACGCGTCCTGCTGACTTTTTGCATCTTTATAGCAGACGTTTCACCACCGTTGAAGGAAATACCACCTTCTACGCCGTACCCAACGCAGAAACTGTCACCCGTTGGGCTGCGGAAACTCCTCCTGGTTTTGAGTTTTGCCTAAAATTGCCACGGGATGTCACCCACAAAGGACGGTTACAACCCCATATTCCCAACGCCTTAAAATTTTTGGAGCAAATGAGTCCTTTAGGTAAACGCCTTGGTCCTATCTTTGCCCAATTACCCCCAAGTTACTCACCTGCATTAATGGATGACCTGACAACCTTTCTTGAAGCTTGGCAACAAACAGGATATCGTTTAGCGTTAGAAGTTAGACATCAAGAATGGTTTACAGAACCAGCAGCTAGTCGTTTAACCGCACTCCTAGAAAAGCTTGGTGTTGGAAGAGTACTGCTGGATTCGCGTCCTATCTACACTGGAGATGATGACCCTCAATTACAATCGGAAAGGCGCAAACCCAAGCTACCCGTGCAATTTAGCGTGACAGCACCTTTTAGCTTGATTCGGTTTATTTCCCATCCCACCCTATCTGTGAATCAGCCGTTTATGGAAGAGTGGGTGATTCAGATTCAACAGTGGTTACAACAAGGAACACAAACTTATTTTTTTGTTCATTGTCCAGTAGAAGAGAAGTCACCAAGCACGGCGCGTCATTTCCAAAAGTTACTGGAACAAAACCATGCAGCAGTTCCTCCTTTACCTTGGAATCTTTTGGACAATCCTCCCAATCAATTAAGTTTGTGGTAATCGTGCTGTTAAGTAGTTCAACCTAAAAAAATATAAAACCTTCGTAGTTGCAATGCACGCGCTTGCATCGCAACTACGAACCTAAATGAATTAGTGCGTTTTTCCATTTCTTACTGGGCTAATGGGAATAATAGCAGTAGCATCCACATTGAAATTGAAAGCAGATATTAACCAACGACCTGCTCGTTTGTAAACTGTAAAATCCCAAAAAACTATACTTCTTTCATGTAAGGATTCAATATAAACTACTTGAGTTTTTTCTGTTAGAAATATAGTATCAATCACCGAATAGCTTATACATTTACCCAGGTATGTTTTAAATATGTTATCATGTTCATTACTAAATTCAATTATGCTATTTTTGAGAAAAAAACTACTGTGGCTTGCCCATATATTATATGGGTCTTTAGTACTATTAGAGCAAAACACTTCAAATCCTTCAATAACACCAGATGAAGCATTTGAATTCACTTGGCTTTGACTCATTTTGTTTGTTTCTACAAGCTTTGTAGGTTTTTGAGCATAACTAACAGTCCCTATACTGGTAAAAATTATTGTAGCTATTAAACTGACAAAAATTGAACTTATTTTCATTTAAAAAATCTCCTTTAGCATTATCAATTTTAAACCCAAACTTACTGAAAGTTTATATACAAAGATCGACTTTAATCGTCAATTGTTTTTTAGTAGACACTTTATATTCCTTAAGTAATATCTCAATATAAGTGGCTATATATATATCAAGCTTCAACTCAAAACTTTATGTAAAATATCTATTCCTGTTTACAAATCTACACGTTATACCAATTCTGTATGACGATGCGCCGAATTATATAACGAACCGCGATAGCGTTCGCGGAGCGTGCGCTTTGCGCTTAGCGTGCGTGCCAGCGCATAGGGCGCAAAGGACACAAAGAAAGAGATGTAAAGAATAATGTGATGGCTCATAAATCTTATGCCTTGCTACTGATAAGTAAATAGAGAGTTGAGCGAGCGTTTTGACTATTTGATGAAACTAGAATCATTAGTCTTGAGTTAAAATGTCAACTTTCCTTGAATTAGTAGGAGACAGAAGAATGTTACGGCAATTATGGCAACGTTTATATCCACGTTTATATGAGGAAAAACCAGATAAGAAACAGATAGTTGAAGTCAGAGGATTCCGTGGACAACTCAAAACCTTAATCTTCTTTTCTATCATTGAGTACTACTACTTTCTAGTATTCAGTACCATGATTACTGTACCTGTTTTATTAAATGCCAACAAGCCCAACGAAGAAAATTCTCTCAAATCAATATCTGTAGAATCAGTACAAACAGGATTATTAATGGATTTTGCTCTTGGTGTTGTTTCCTTTGCAGCGGCTTACTATCATACTCATAGGCATTGTAAAAACTTAGCCTGTCAACGTTGGTTTTTTAAGTACAAAGCTCCAACCGATAAAAGTCAATACGAGATAAATATCCAGCTTTGAACTGCTTGTACTTGTCATTACTATTTTGAGAAACCTTTGTCAGAGTAGAAGTTAATACATGAAAGCAATTGAGTTAAATCCAAGTTTTGCGAGTGCTCACCGCAATCTGGAGGAAATTAAGCAAATGATTCATGACAGCAAATAATTAGATATACTCAGATCTTGCATCATCGCCTTTTACGCCGACTTATACTAGAGTGTAGGTACAATTGTTCTTCCCAACTCACCTATGTCTGACCAACAAAAACGAGGGAAATTTCCACTAACCTAACAGGGCTTGAAATATCACTGCGCGTCGCAATCAATTGAATTGAGTGAATGTTCTGAACCTGAATTCTGATTGGAGTTGGTAGAAGGAAAGTTTTTGGTAGGTTCAGTTTGCCAGAATCAACAGAGCGATCTGCCGAAGGCAACAGCGAAGCTATCGCAAACAATAAACCGCTTTGACATTGTGCCAAAGCGGTCTGCTTAATATAGTTATTCTCGGTATAAAATATGAACCTGAATCATGGGGTTGCTTTCACCAATATGTTCTTAACCATGTCAGACTCAATTACTATAATGCAACATTCCAAACGCGATCGCCGTGTGGTGAACTCTACATTATATGTAGTGGTTTCTCAACCCAATTGATTGTGTTTGTCGAACAACAGGATTTTTATTTGTTGTCACTCTTGTAAAATCTAGAAAAAATATTCGGTTTACCACACTTTTTCTAGAACCCTCAATGACGGTACGGTCATCATGAATTGGATGGTAGTTAAAGCCGAAATTCCAAAAACTTTTCCAGCAATATTATAAGAATTGAAGCTAAGCAAACCACAGATAATTCCAGAAATTAAGAGAAACCTATGGCATTAATTCGTTATAATCCCTGGCAAGAAATTAACGCAATCCAACGCTTATTTGAAGAGACAAGAGTCCCCTTTGAAAGAGAATTCATTAAAGTTCCGGCGGCGGAACTGACCCAAACAGATGATGCGGTGTACCTGAAGTTGGAACTTCCAGGAATGGATGCCAAAGATTTAGATATCCAAGTGACAGAAAACGCTGTTTCCATTAGTGGAGAGCGCAAATCTGAAACTAAAACCTCAGACAAAGGCACGACAAGGACTGAGTTCCACTACGGTAAGTTTCAGCGTGTGATTCCATTGCAAGTAAAAATTCAAAATACTAATGTCAAGGCAGAATACAAAGATGGTATTTTGAATCTGACTCTGCCGAAGAAAGAGGAAGAGAAGAACAAAGTTGTCAAAGTGAACTTAGAACAGCCAGCAGCTTAATTGGTCGCTTGGGTTATGATATCCCATTGCCACCATTAAGTTAGGAGGAGATTACTAATTTACAAGAATGCCCGGTCTAATGACTGGGCTTTTTTCTCTTATACCAATTTTTTATGAAGCCGCAAGCGATTTTTACCCCTCCTAACCTCCCCTGAGTAAGGGGAGGTGCCGTAGGCGGTAGGGTTCTTTCTATGCATCTTTATATAGAAACGGTATTAGGTAAGAGATGATAGTTTGAGAAAATTATAATTGAAGACGCAAGCCGACCACACGGAGAATATCAAATCTCTAGTGAACAGTTTATAGCGAACTCCAATGTTCGGGCGATTCGTTTTCGTTCAATATCCTTCATGGGTGGGGCACCAAATAAGCGGGAATATTCACGACTGAACTGTGAAGGACTCTCATAACCAACCTGATAAGCCGCCTGGGTTGCATCAGCGTTTTCAGCCAGCATCAGACGACGTGCTTCCAATAATCTCAACTGTTTTTGATGATAAAACAAACTACCCAATTCGTAAGAGTGGCAGTGTATTCATCAGAGTGCCTTACAACCGCATGAATCAAGAAATGCGGCGTATCACTCGCCTAGGCGGTAAAATTGTTAGCATCCAGCCCATGAGCGCTTTGCAGCAACTCAATGGACATACTCCCACTAACAACGCCACATCTGGTGAGACTGCTGGCATTGAAGCAAATGGTAAAGCCACACCTGTAGCTGAGAAACAGCCCAAGAGTAAGGACAATGAAGGCAACACCATGACTCAAGCGAAAGCCAAGAAAGACGCCCACGCTGACGTTCCCGTAAACATTTACCGTCCCAACGCTCCTTTTGTCGGTAAGTGCATTTCTAATGAAGCGTTAGTTCAAGAAGGTGGTATTGGTCTTGTTCAGCACCTGAAATTTGATATTTCCGCTGGCGACTTGCGATACATCGAAGGTCAAAGTATCGGTATTATCCCCCCTGGTGTAGACAAGAACGGTAAGCCTGAAAAACTCAGACTGTACTCAATTGCTTCAACCCGTCATGGTGACGACGTTGATGACAAAACAGTATCGCTCTGTGTACGCCAATTGGAGTACAAGCACCCAGAAACTGGCGAAACAGTTTACGGTGTTTGCTCTACATACCTATGTCACCTCAAGCCAGGAGATGACGTAAAAATCACCGGTCCAGTGGGTAAAGAAATGCTTTTACCCTCAGATACCGACGCTAACGTTATTATGATGGCGACAGGAACAGGTATCGCGCCCATGCGTGCTTATCTGTGGCGGATGTTCAAAGATAAGGAAAGAGCAGCTAACCCGGACTACCAATTTAACGGTTTTTCCTGGTTGATTTTTGGTGTTCCCACAACTCCCAACATCCTTTACAAGGAAGAGCTGGAAGAAATTCAGCAAACCTATCCTGATAACTTCCGCTTAACTTACGCTATCAGCCGCGAACAGAAAAACCCCCAAGGCGGAAGGATGTATATCCAAGACCGCGTAGCAGAACACGCTGATGAGCTTTGGCAATTGATTAAAAATGAAAAAACCCATACCTACATCTGCGGCTTGCGGGGTATGGAAGATGGTATCGATGCAGCACTCAGTGCTGCAGCTGCCAAAGAAGGCGTAACTTGGAGTGACTACCAAAAGCAACTCAAGAAAGCCGGTCGCTGGCACGTTGAAACATACTAATTGTACAGACCAGCCATGCTTAGTCTCTACTTTTGACAAAAGGCTGTAGACTAGATAAGAAAAATAATCAGTAGGTAGGGCATATGCTCTACCTACAGTTGTTTGTGTATTTAAAAACAATCTAAAATCTATAATTGGTAACAACTTGTGGGTGTAAAACTCGGAATACTGGGATTGGGTACTGTGGGGACAGGTACGGTGCAGTTGCTTCAGGATGGTGCTGGACGTCACCCACTCTTGCAGGAAATCGAAATATATAAAGTGGGAGTTCGATCGCTTGACAAATCTCGTTCGGTCAAACTATCCGACTCCATATTGACAACAGATTTGGAGGCGATTGTCAGCGATCCAAAGGTAGATATTGTCGTTGAGGTGATAGGGGGATTAGAACCAGCGCGATCGCTTATTCTAAAAGCTATCAAAAATGGCAAACACATTGTGACGGCGAATAAAGCAGTCATATCGCGGTTTGGTGAGGAAATCTTTACGAATGCCAATCAAGCCGGGGTATACGTCATGCTAGAAGCTGCCGTAGGTGGAGGGATTCCCGTGATTCAACCCCTCAAGCAATCACTCAGCGTTAACCGCATTCAAAGCGTCACTGGTATAGTCAACGGCACCACTAACTATATCCTGACTCGAATGCAAACGGAAGGCAGTAATTTTAGTGATGTTTTAGCTGATGCCCAAAGATTGGGTTACGCTGAAGCAGACCCTACAGCGGATGTGGATGGGCTGGATGCTGCTGATAAAATTGCTATCCTTGCCTCCCTCGCCTTTGATGGGAGAATCAGACTAGAAGATGTTTACTGTGAGGGTATTAAACAAGTCAGCAAAACAGATATCACTTATGCTGACAAACTGGGATTTGTCATTAAACTACTCGCGATCGCCAAAACAGTCATCCCCCCCTCTGCCTCTTCTACTCCCCCCATATCGCTCAGAGTCCATCCAACCCTGGTTCCAAAAGCTCATCCCCTAGCCAGCATCAACGGTGTAAATAACGCCATTTTTATTGAAGGCGAACCCATAGGAAAAGTCATGTTGTACGGACCTGGGGCTGGGGCTGGGGCAACAGCTAGCTCTGTAGCATCTGATATCTTGAACCTAGTAGCATCACTGAAAACAAGCACGGTACTATCCAACCCACTGCTAGCTTGTAGACATCAGAACTACTGCGAAATTATGCCAATGACAGAACTCGTCACGCGGTTTTATGCAAGATTTCTCACAAAAGATGAATCAGGAGTGATTGGTAAAATAGGAACGTGCTTTGGCGATCGCGGAGTCAGTTTAGAGTCAGTTGTCCAAACAGGATTTCACGGAGAACTTGCAGAGATTGTTGTTGTTACCCATGATGTTCGGGAAGGAGATTTCCGACAAGCACTGACAGAAATACACAACCTTCCTGCGATAGATAGTATCCCCAGCTTGTTGCGAGTCCTCTAAATAAAGGATAAAGGGAAGGATAAAGGATAAAGGGTAAAGGGTAAAGGATAAAGGATAAAGGATAAAAATTTATACTTCATACTTCATACTTTATACTTCATACTTCATCCTTCATACTTTATACTTCATCCTTCATATTTTATTTCCATTGATATAAGACAAATGCGGAACAGGAGTGCGACCATACAAAATTATGGATACTGTAAAGCGTATAGCAACTCTCAACCGCATTCGTAGACTTAGCCGCCTGATGGATACGTCTTTACGTATCCCCGGTACTGGCTTTCGCATCGGACTCGATCCGATTATTGGTTTAATTCCTGGTGCTGGTGATTTAATCAGTACGGGTTTTTCAGCGTACATCATCTTTTTAGCAACTCGCTTTGGCTTACCACCGAAAACCATAAGCCAAATGATTTTTAATATTGCTTTAGAAGGAGTCGTGGGGACAATACCTTTGGTAGGTGATTTATTTGATGCCTACTACAAGTCCAATATCCGCAATTTGGCAATTTTAGAGAGCCATCTTACAGCAGTTGAACCAGAATTGCAAAAAGTTGCCTCTGAGTTGGAATCGACTCAGGGCACTCAAGTATAAGAAATATACACAGCTTGAATTTGGGGCATACTATTAATTGCCTGACTGTTTAATGCCCCGACAAATTAATATTGAACTGGACTAAGAAATTTTCATAAATATATAGGTTTTAGATATAGGTTTTCCCACGATTGATGGTTTATATTACCGAGTGAGTGGTAAAAAAGCCAGTCATCTTTTAAGGCGGGAGGAAGTACTGCATAGTTCGGATAACTGACCCTCTAGTAATATCATGTGCTTGAGGTCGTCGATCGCATGGGTCCTGCATTTTATAGCAATCATTCCTGCAAAAGTGCAAGCATTTCAGTCTAAACTGGAAAGTCCGTCTTTAGGAATACCTATAGCTTTACAATAAGCAATCATGTCTAAGGTTCTTGTCTCCGATCCAATCGATCAAGTTGGGATTGACATTCTTTCCCAAGTTGCCACAGTAGATGTTAAGACAGGTTTAAAACCAGAGGAACTCATAGAAATCATTGGTGAGTATGATGCACTCATGATTCGCTCTGGAACCCGTGTTACACAAGAAATTATCGAAGCTGGCACACAGCTAAAAATCATTGGTCGTGCTGGTGTTGGTGTCGATAATGTTGATGTCCCAGCAGCCACCCGTAGAGGAATTGTGGTGGTTAATTCTCCAGAGGGGAATACTATTGCTGCTGCAGAACACGCACTAGCGATGATGCTTTCCTTGTCGCGCCACATTCCCGACGCCAACGCTTCAGTGAAACGTGGTGAGTGGGATCGCAAAACCTTTGTTGGTGCTGAAGTTTACAAAAAAACTCTAGGTATTGTAGGATTGGGTAAAATTGGTTCCCATGTTGCTGCTGTTGGCAAAGCACTGGGAATGAAACTGCTAGCTTACGATCCCTTCATTTCCACAGAAAGGGCAGAACAAATTGGCTGCCAATTGGTGGATTTGGATTTGCTATTACAGCAGGCAGACTACATTACGCTGCACATACCCAAAACACCAGAAACGACTCACCTCATCAACACCGCAAGGTTGTCAAAGATGAAACCCACCGCCCGCATTATCAACTGCGCTCGTGGTGGTATTATTGACGAACCAGCCCTAGCTCAAGCTATCAAAGAGGGCAAAATCGCTGGTGCAGCACTTGATGTGTTCGAGAAAGAACCATTGGGTGAATCACCATTAGCATCCTTGGGCAAAGAAATTGTCCTGACTCCCCATTTAGGTGCTTCCACAACAGAAGCACAAGTGAATGTGGCAATTGATGTTGCCGAGCAAATTCGGGATGTGTTGTTGGGACTCCCAGCAAGGTCAGCAGTCAATATCCCCGGACTCAGCCCCGATGTGATTGAAGAACTCAAACCCTATATGCAGTTGGCGGAAACCCTAGGTAACTTGGTAGGACAGTTAGCTGGTGGACGGGTGGAATTGCTCAACGTTAGACTGCAAGGCGAACTAGCAACAAACAGAAGTCAGCCTTTGGTGATTGCATCCTTAAAAGGGTTACTTTACAAAGCACTGCGGGAACGGGTAAATTACGTAAATGCCAGTATTGAGGCAAAAGAGCGGGGAATTCGCGTGATTGAAACGCGAGATGCTGCAATCAAAGATTATGCAGGGTCGCTGCATCTGGAAGCAACCGGTTCTCTGGGTACTCATGCTGTGACAGGGGCTTTGTTAGGTGATGGAGAAATCCGTCTCACCAACGTGGATGGTTTCCCAATTAACGTTCCTCCCAATCAGCATATGCTGTTTACCCTACACCGAGATATGCCAGGAATTATTGGCAAATTGGGTTCCCTACTGGGTAGTTTTAACGTCAATATTGCCAGTATGCAGGTAGGTCGCAAAATCGTTCGCGGTGATGCAGTTATGGTTCTCAGCCTGGATGACCCCCTACCGGATGGCATTTTGTCTGAGATTACTAAAGTACCTGGAATCCGAGACGCGTATACGGTAACACTGTAAAAAGCATGAAGGATAAAGGATGAAGGATGAAGTCAACGTTTTTTATCCTTTATCCTTTACACTTCATACTTGAAATATGGCAAACACCTGGTGGGAACTACAAATTCAATGTGAACCAGAGCTAGAAGAGTCTATCTTTTGGCGTTTGGAAACTTTTGGCTGTCGTGGAACAGCTAGTGAAAACAAAGGCGGTTCTTTTTTAGTACGCAGTTACTTGCCCCAATTCCAAGCAAATCTTTTGGATTTGGCAGCGCTGTCATTGTGGTTGCGTCAAGATGCCCTGTGTATTGAACTGCCCATACCTGTGGTAAGCTGGGGGTTGATTGACGAGCAAGATTGGTCAAGTAGCTGGAAACAGTACTGGCAACCCCAGGAAATAGGCGATCGCATTCTCATTAACCCAGCATGGCTACCAGTACCGGAAAATTCCGAACGTCTGGTTATTCTGTTAGATCCAGGTGTAGCATTTGGCACGGGCAATCATGCTACAACCCAGATGTGCTTGGAATCCTTAGAAATGCGCTTAAGCCCTTTAGCAGAAACATCGCTGACGGAGAATAAAGAAACAGAAGATGTGGTTATTGCGGATGTTGGGTGCGGTTCTGGTATCCTTTCTATAGGATCTCTGTTACTGGGAGCAAAGAAAGCCTACGCGGTAGATATCGACCCCCTAGCAGTTAGATCGACTGTAGAAAATCGCCTAATGAATCGTGTAAGCCCAGAAAGCCTGGTGGTAGGAGAGGGGAGTGTAGACGCATTAATACAATTAGCTCAACAGCCAGTGGATGGTATTGTTTGTAATATTCTGGCAGACGTTATTATTAGTTTGGTTCCCGAATTGAATGCGATCGTCAAACCCAGCACTTGGGGAATTTTTAGTGGGATTTTACTTGAGCAATCTAAAGCTGTTGCTGATGCTTTGGAGAAAAATGGTTGGGTTGTGGCTACTCTTTGGAAGCGCAAAGAATGGTGTTGCTTAAACGTGCGGCGATCTTAAAATCATAATTCATACCTAGAGTACTTTTTTGAAAGTAGGATGTTTGGCAATGGCTGTTAGTAAGCGAGAATTCTACGTCATCATTGAACGAGATGAAGATGGGTACTATGTTGGTGAAGTACCTCAGTTGAAAGCCTGTTATAGCCAAGGTGAAACTATTGATGAGTTAATGACAAATATAAAAGAAGTTATTGAACTTTGCTTAGAAGAAGAAGAAGGGAATGAAAATCTACCAGAATTTGTAGGTATTCAAAAGGTAGTTATCTGATGTCAAAACTACCTGCTTTAACCAGCGATGCAGTTATTAATGCCCTCAAAAAAATAGGTTTTCAGATAGTTCGACAGAAAGGTAGTCATGTACGAATGCAACATGAAGATGGACGTGTAATAACGGTATTTGTTCACGCTGGCAAAACTATTGGTAGAGGTTTACTACGTAAAATACTACGCGATACCGAACTTACACGCGATGAGTTTATCGAATTGCTTGACTGAAACAAAAGATACTACATCCCTTGTAAATCTATACCACTCATAAATCATTTTTGAAAAATCTCTAAATAATGTAGGGTGGGCACTGCCCACCAATTGAACTACATCCCTTGTAAATCTGTACCAATCCTACTCCTTTCCCGCTAGAAAATTACCTATTTAAATGAACCGCAAAGATGCTAAGGACACAAAGAAAGAGGAAAAGAAGATCGATAATCTTACACTGGAAAGGAAGTAAATCATTTTTGGAAAATCTCTAAATAATGTAGGGTGGGCAAAAGGAGAACTTTATGTACTAGAGCTTGGTTCGTTTAGCTGTAGTGGCGAGTATGGATGCGACTTGAGTTTGATTATAGAAGCTGGTGCAAAAGCTGCTTTAGAAGATTACGAATTAGTAAATGCTTAAAACCTATATTTACATATTGGACTATGCACATTAACAAACAGTATTATTTTAAATAATCGTAAGAAATGGAAATGTAATCTTTGTCGAAAAGCACGGTATTTGAAATATTAACGAGGGCTCCAATACATAACTATCTCATAGCGATCGCTGCTGATTCTAAATGACTCTACTGGAGAAAATCATCAACCTGTAGGCTTTTACATAATAAAGTGACAGAAATCGCGCTATATTACAAGTATATCCCGTAATTCTATTTTAGATTTTTTGCTGAAGCTTTATAATATAAAAGACAAAATACCGTAAAGTTACGGTTTTTGAAACAGGGTTATTATTAATATCATTATCTAAAATCAAATTATTCAATAAAACAGGGTTAATAACCTATCACTTATATGCTTTCCTGAACGCAAACTCTTGGGGCAAAACATCATTTATTAGAAATCATAACTTGTAGGCAAAAGAGCTTAAAAATTGACTAACTGTAAAAATTAACTATTGTTTATAAAAAAATAACTCATATATACAAAGATAGCTGTTTGAGGTAGGTGCTAGGATTTGGATATTGCTACCCCAAACATAAACTTTTCGGGAATTCCCGAATTCAAGCAGATGCCACGAGCAACTTACGGTGATAATGTCAAAGCGAGAGTAAGCGTTTATTTGAAGTTTACTTCTGTAGCGAGTGTGTAACTAAATCCTCTGACAAAAGTAACTCGGCTCGGGGATAAGTATCATCCCAAAATTGGGTGCAAAGGTCTGGTCGCTCTGGGGGGTTAGCGGTGTAACAAAAGAAGAGCGTTGAGCGAGTTTGTGTACGTATTGTACCGTGATGTAAAACATTTTTTGTATCTACAAGAACAATTGTACCTGCTGAGCCCAGGCAAGATTTCCAAGCTGATTTGGGAATGGCTTTTTCTACGTCTTTATCATCTATGCCCATATAGCTTGACTTCCAAAGTGCGTAATAAAGCCGGTAATATTGCCAACTCAATAAAGAGGTTAAAGAGCGTGGAATGTATTGAAATGGTCCATGCTGTTCTTCAACGTCATGCAAGTAAACAAAAATTTTGATGAGACGGCGATCTTCTGCATCGCTATGCCATAACAATGTACCAAATTGGCGATCGCTTGGAAAATCTTTCCGTAAATGCACGCCATGAAAAATAATAGGAAGACCTATATAATTTTCGATGATGCTAAGTAATCTTTTTTCTGTTGCCCAACGAGAAAACTCTGGTAAACCTGTAACTGTGTAAATTTGCGGCCACCTTTCATCTAGATGCTCATTATTTGGCTCAGACATCCGAGACAACTGATGCCCAGCAGCTTTGAGCAATTCTGAGCTTGAAGTTAATCCTAAATTTGCAAGTGTTGTTACACAAACGCCATCACGTTTAAGAGTATCAACAATCCAGCGATCTCTTTCTTCTAACGCTGGCAAATTTTTCTTATACCTCCAACGCGCTATTCCACAACCCAAGTCAGAGTAGAGCGCCTGCATTTTACGTTTAATGGTGTTTAACACGATGCACATCCCTTCAAACTTTAATATTTGTAAGTTAGGAATTGAGTAGACTCTGTTTATAATCCATGTCTTCTGGGCATTATCCGGATTCTTACAAAAACAAAAAGTAAGGAGGTAAAATACTAAGATTATTTGCTGAAGAGTCAACTCTTTACCCGAGTTAAATACTAGCCTTAGACAAGACTAGAGTTCATCAAAAAATAATAGCAAATTAAATGAATTCAGTATAAATTATTGATAGCTTAGCCAGATAATAATGATGGATTTAAGCATTTATCTATTACTACCTTTTTCAAGTAAGTTGTTGACGGAGAAACTGCAAATTTTTTAAAAAATACTGGAAAGTGGGAGGTGGTTGAGTACAATTTGTGACAAATTTCGTCACCCCCCATTTCGTTTAAACTCAGTCGGTAGTACGGGTCACCCGCCTGAGTGAAGTCTTTAAATCAAAGTATTTAGACGTTGTATTAATTGTGGGGCTTGCAGTACACCTTCAATTCGATCCACGGGACGACCTTGCTTGAATATCACGAGTGTTGGTAATGCTTCAATACGATACTGAGTTGCTAACCCAGGATATTTCTCTGTATCAATTTTTACTACTCTTATCCGCCCTTGAAGTTGGGCGTTGACTTGCTCCAGAATTGGACTCATCATGTGACACGGACCGCACCATTCGGCGTAAAAATCCACCACAACAGGAACGTCAGAACCAGATAGCATTTCTTCAAAGCTGTTGAATTGCTTTTTGGTAGCCATATGATACACACTAAATTTCTATAGTTTGATTTTTCAATAGTAGTCGTTAGCAGCAATTCTCAGCCCAGTCTCAATGATTGTTTTCAATATTGCACCAATATCGCCCTATTATGTATAGCGCGATAGACATGAAGGAAAATGGTCAATGGATTTATTACCAGAGAATTTGCAAAATTTACGCGGACAAGTCGCAATTGTGACTGGTGCTTCACGAGGAATTGGACGTGCGATCGCTCTCGAATTGGCAAAACTGGGCGCAAATGTCGTGGTAAACTATGCCAGTTCCAGCAATGCGGCTGACGAAGTTGTCAAGACGATTACCGAGGCTGGAGGAAATGCGATCGCATTACAAGCAGACGTAAGTAAGCTAGACCAAGTAGAAGCCTTAGTCAACGCGGTCATGGAGAAACTCAGCCGAGTTGATATTTTAGTCAACAACGCAGGTATAACTCGAGACACTTTGCTTTTACGCATGAAGCCAGAAGATTGGCAAGCCGTCATCGATCTCAACCTCACGGGTGTTTTTCTCTGTACTCGTACCGTTAGTAAAATTATGCTCAAGCAACGTTCTGGGCGAATTATTAATATTGCCTCCGTTGCGGGACAGATGGGCAATCCCGGACAAGCGAATTACAGTGCGGCAAAAGCAGGAGTCATTGGCTTTACCAAAACCATTGCCAAAGAATTTTCTTCTCGGGGTATTACCGTTAATGCTGTTGCTCCTGGCTTTATCTCTACAGATATGACAAGCGATCTCAGATCTGAAGAAATTCTTAAATTTATTCCTCTCGGTCGCTACGGTCAACCAGAAGAAGTTGCTGGAATGGTGCGCTTCCTTGCCGCCGATCCCGCAGCTGCTTATATTACCGGGCAAGTCTTTAACGTCGATGGCGGAATGGTAATGTAAAAAAGTATGAAGGATGAAGGATAAAGTATGAAACAAAAGTTACAAATTTCATACTTTATCCTTCATCCTTTATACTTTATCAAGCTGTTCGTATTTTTTGCAAAACAACGAAGCCCAAGAGAGAGATGATGCCGACGGTAGTTACAAACATCTGTACTAAGCTCATGTTTTGCAATCTCATCGCCAACAAATTGCAAATCAAAGCAATTGACCAAAGGGTCAGGGCAGCGTGGCGTTGAGATAGACCCCATGCAAGCAAGCGGTGATGCAGGTGATCTTTACCAGGAGTACTGAGAGGGTTTTTACCTGCCATCAATCGTCGAATAAACACTTGAGTCGTGTCTAGTACTGGCAAGAGGAGAAACAAAACCGGAGCAACCAAGGAGACAGCCGTGGGGGCTTGGAGGTTTCCCAAAATACCCGTAGCAGCTAGTACGTAACCAAAAAAGTATGCTCCAGCGTCACCCATAATAATGCGTGAGGGGTGAAAATTATGGCGTAAAAAGCCTAGCGCTGCTCCTCCCAATGCTGCCAGAACCAAGGTTGCTGCTGCACGGTTGGGAACTTGGGCTGAAACTGCTAGTAAACTCATGGCAGAGATAAAACTTACGCCTCCTGCCAAGCCATCCATGCCATCCATGAGATTAATGGCATTGGTGATTCCTACCACCCACAGTACTGTTAGTAATATTGATAGCAAATAGTCTAAAGGGGTGCCAAAAGAAACACTCATAGTGATGCGATTGGCAACCAGTAACAGGGCTGTCAGTATTTGAATTAATAAGCGAAAAAGAGGAGGTAAGCCGAACTGGTCGTCGATAAAGCCTACAAGGACTAATATCGAACCACCTAGTAGAATAGTCAGTACCTGAGCCAGTACTCTTTCGAGTTCGATGGGTCGTAAGAGACTAGCTAGTACCACTGCGGCAATTACTCCCGCATAAATAGCCAGACCCCCTGCATTGGGAAGAGGTTCGCGGTTAATCCGCCGTGCATTTGGTTGGTCAGCCCAACCTACACGCAAAGCGAACTTACGAACTGACGGAATCATGCGCCAAGTGACTGCATAAGCTAAAAGAAACGTAAAAACTACTGCCAACCAGCCGGAACCGCTGGGATTAGCAATACCTAGGGAACGAAGCGCACTGTATATATTCATGTTTTGCCATTTGGGTTGCCTGCTTGTCTTTAAGCTTCAGTTTTATCTTGTACACCTTGTCTATTGCTAGTTTCCTATATCAATTTATGATTTAATATTGGCTCTCAATGTAGGCATAACTGCCAATTCCTGCGAGCACCTACATATTAATCAATTTTTTCTCCACAATCTGCAGTCTTAATCAAGAGAAAATTAGCACTCTTGGCATCTGAGTGCTAAATTGTAAAACAGGACGTGCTAGAGAACTAACACATGGCGAAAATTGTTGCATTTAATGAAGACTCTCGTCGGGCGTTAGAACGAGGTATCAACGCTCTTGCTGATGCCGTCAAAATTACCTTGGGGCCAAAAGGTCGTAACGTTCTCCTAGAGAAAAAATTCGGTGCACCTCAAATTGTCAATGATGGTATCACCGTTGCTAAAGAAATTGAACTAGAAGACCCCCTAGAAAACACTGGCGCGAGACTCGTTCAAGAAGCAGCGTCAAAAACCAAAGACGTTGCAGGGGATGGTACAACAACTGCAACTGTATTGGCTCAGTCGATGGTCAAGGAAGGTTTGAAGAATGTTGCCGCCGGTAGCAACCCCATTGCCTTGAAGCGAGGAATCGACAAAACCGTTGAGGCTTTGGTACAAGAAATTGCCCAAGTGGCAAAGCCTGTGGAAGGAGCAGCCATAGCCCAAGTTGCTACTGTCTCAGCCGGTAACGACGACGAAGTCGGTAATATGCTAGCTGAAGCAATGGAAAAAGTCACTAAAGACGGTGTTATTACCGTAGAAGAATCTAAGTCCCTGACAACCGAACTGGATGTGGTCGAGGGGATGCAGATAGACAGGGGTTACATCTCTCCCTACTTCATCACCAATAACGATCGGATGACGGTGGAATTTGAAAATACCCGCATCCTGATTACCGATAAAAAAATCAGCACCGTCCAGGATTTAATTCCTGTTTTAGAAAAAGTGGCTCGTTTGGGTCAACCTTTGTTGATTATTGCTGAAGATGTAGACGGGGAGGCTTTAGCAACTTTGGTGGTAAACAAAGCACGGGGTGTGCTTGCAGTTTGCGCCATCAAGGCTCCTGGATTTGGCGATCGCCGCAAAGCCATGTTACAAGATATCGCCATCCTAACGAACGGACAGTTGATTTCTGAAGAAATTGGTTTAAGCTTGGATGCCGCTTCTTTAGAAATGCTGGGAACTGCTCGTAAAATCACAATTGATAAAGAAAACACAACCATCGTTGCAGGAGCTGACACCACCAAAGCGGATGTACAAAAGCGAATTGCCCAAATTCGCAAACAGCTAGAGGAAACTGATTCAGAATACGATAAAGAAAAACTGCAAGAGCGTATAGCCAAACTCGCAGGCGGAGTTGCGGTGATTAAAGTCGGTGCAGCCACAGAAACCGAACTCAAAGACCGCAAACTGAGAATTGAAGACGCTCTCAATGAAAATATCAAAAGCATCAGTTTTTCTTGCATTAATGCGGATTTGGTCTGCAACTCTGTCTTGAACCATTGATTATAGACCTTTGACTAAACACCCTGAATCTGGAGGTATACTTACGTGTCTCCAGACCTAGTACACAAAGGATGAAGTATAAAGGCTAAAGGATGAAAGTAATCGGCTTCTACGGGAAGCTTGATAACGATTTACAACGGTAGCCTTATTTCTGCCGATGTGTATAATTAACTTGAGCATTGTTTGGGAAGCGATGGCGGCAGCCTGCGCTACACCTGTACATCACACTTGGCTCGAGCGTCAAATGATACTCTTACGCTTGCTTATTGTAACTCTACTAGAATTTTTTTCAGCTATCTAAAGGCATAATCATGTTGACATCAGAAGAAAACTAAAGGATAAATTTTTATATCTTTTATATCCGATAGCCGTTCTTTAGGTTATCCTTCATAATTCACACCAAATCTTTCATTTGACCGATTGGTAATCTACAACTTTTGAAGGTAGTCATAAACCCTTTATATTTTTTATAAGTAAGAAATCATTATCAAGAAATTTGAGGAGACGACAGAGTATGAGTAGCGCAAAAGCTGTTCTCAGAAATGAAGTACAACACCTTGCTGAGGAAGCTTTTCACCGCAAACTAATTTCTGGATATGGAGATGGTCCAGACAATAACGAGTACCAAATCGTTTTTCAAGGAAAACCCAGGCATTTTCCTTTAGAAAAGGCACACTCTTTTTTATGTGAATTACTTTTTGACAGCAATGTTCTCAATTCATAGTTTGTGGGAAACACCTCCATTAACAATCAAAAACGCTTACCAAAAAAAACTCAAAGTGCTCATTTCCAACTTAGATACTAACGATTCATCAAGTTGAATAGTTAGGGAACATTTGTATTCACATTGGGAAAACCCCGATGATAGTTCGCAGATGACAAACGATTAGCAAGATTTTCTTGTGATTTAACAAATCATTCAGGTTAACAAAGCCTCTGGAGAAGGTCTCTAGAGGCTTATAAATTGCTCCATACTCTTGACTTGACTCGCTTAATTATTTACAGAATGTAATTTTGATTTTGAACTCTACTATATTACGTATTTAATTTCTGTGTTGTAATCTACCAAATGGATGTTTTACTGGTACTGATAGCTATGTTTTATTAAAAATACTAACTTTTATGAGGAGGCTCTATGGTAGCTAGTTCAACTAAACGACAACTCGTAATTATTGGGGGTGCGGAAGACAAGGAAGGAGACTGTCAAATTCTTCGAGAGTTTGTTCGACGTGCTGGGGGTACAAAAGCCAGAATTGTTATTATGACGGCAGCAACCGAGCTACCTAGAGAAGTAGGAGAAACTTATATTAGAGTGTTTGAGCGTCTCGGAGCTGAGAATGTTCGTATCATTGATACTGAAACTCGTAGTGATGCATCTTCCTCTACAGCTTTAGAAGCAGTTAATGAAGCTACTGGTGTATTTTTTACTGGTGGAGACCAAGCTCGAATCACCAGTGTCCTCAAAGATACCGAACTAGATGAAGCTATTCACAAGCGTTACGCTGAAGGTATAGTTGTGGGAGGCACGAGTGCGGGCGCTGCTGTGATGCCTGACGTTATGATTGTAGAGGGTGACTCAGAAACAAACCCTCGGATGGAAATCGTGGATATGGGTCCCGGTATGGGTTTCTTACCAGGGGTGGTCATAGATCAACATTTTTCACAGCGCGGACGTTTGGGACGCTTAATAGCAGCTTTAGCACAGCAGCCTGCTGTGTTGGGATTTGGTATTGATGAAAATACCGCTATGATAGTCACCGATAATCAGTTTGAAGTCGTGGGAGAAGGTTGTATTACCATTGTTGATGACTCATCAGTCATGCACAGCAATGTTGATGATATTCTCAAGGATGAACCTCTAGCAATTTGCGGAGCAAGGCTTCACATTCTGCCACATGGATACAAGTTTGATTTAAAAACCCGCAAGCCTATTCTAGATAATTACACTGGAACAAATACCCCTGCACCAGCTGGTGCAACAGCTGCTTAAAAAAATACTTAATTAAGTAGTTAAGTAGGTCGGTATAAATAAAGTTAACTGGTGATGTTTGTCCTTTGTCATTTGTCATTAGTCCTTTGCTATATACAAATGACGAGTAAATCATAACTTTCAAACTCGTTATATTTAATTCTGCCAACCTACTTAGTAGCGCGTCCAATCTTATTTTGTGCATTCTGATTTTCTTATAGTACGGGCTTGTGGAACAGGCTTGTGGAACGGGCGTCTCGCCCGTTTTTGGATTACATACAAGCTTAATCAGGTGGAAGCAAATATGACCGTAGCCAGAAGCTTGAATTAAATGAATTTTTAAAAATAATTATAATTCCTGTAATTGTAGTAAATTTACAATAATTGAAATGACAAGTGTAATTGAATTTAACTTATTTGCTCCCCGCAATAATGGTGCTGCGCTGATTGGCTCTTTCTCGGATTGGAAGGAGATACCAATGGACAAGGGTGAAGATGGTTATTTCCGTACAGGAGTAGAACTAGAAGATGGTGTGTATCAATATAAATTCCGCATACAAACAAAAAGCCCACAATTTGAACCAGATCTGTGGGTAGATGTTATTGACCCCTACGCAACAGATGTTGATGAAGAGCGAACAGTCAGTATAGTAAAGGTCAAAGACGGTAAAAAGATTTTTGATACCTACGTTTGGCAGTATGACAGCACTCCTTTACCTAATAATAACGAATTAGTTATATATGAAATGCACGTTGCCGATTTTACTGGTGGCGAAGTTGACCCATACAAACGCGGAAGATATGTAGATGCTATAGAAAAGTTAGACCATCTGTGCGAATTGGGAATCAATGCGATCGAATTAATGCCAGTCAATGAATATCCTGGGGGCTACAACTGGGGCTACAAAGTTCGTCATTACTTCGCTACAGAATCCAGCTACGGTTCAACTGAAGATTTGAAGCGGTTTATTGACGAGTGTCATGGGAGAGGAATTCGCGTTTTCATGGATGGAATTTACAATCACACGGATGAAGAATGTCCTCTGATATTGATTGACCGCAATTACTGGTATTACGAACATATGCATTATCCGGAAGACCCAAATAATTACTGGGGTCCGGAGTTTAACTACGAAAACTATGACGAAAAATTAGACGTTAAGCCTGCATGGAAATATGTTGGGGATGTGGTAAAGTATTGGGTTGAGGAATATCACATTGATGGCATTCGTTTTGATGCTGTACGCCAATTGGCTAACGACGAGTTTCTAAATTGGTTAGGTCAACAATCGAAAAAGAACACTCCAACCAAACCTTTTTACAATATTGCCGAACACATTCCCGATACCAGTGAAATCACGACTCCAGAAGGACCTTTAGATGCTTGCTGGCATGAAAGTTTTCGCTACTTTGTGCTGCCACATATTAGTGGTGAAATGTTTGAACCTGAAAAGCTGAAGGAGGTTTTAGACCCCAGGCGACAGGGTTATGTGGCTACAACCAACGTCATAAATTATTTAGCAACTCACGATCGCGAACATTTATTAAGAGAATTGGGCGATCGCAGTATTTTTGACGAAGAGGCATTTAGAAGAGCCAAGTTAGCTGCGGTACTACTCATGACAGCTATGGGTGTTCCCATGCTGTGGATGGGTGAAGAGTTTGGGGAACACAAGCGCAAAAGTGAAAATGTTACCCAGCCCAAAAAGATTGCATGGTCTTTACTAGAGAAAGACCAAAATTGGGAATTATTCGAGTACTATAAAAAACTCATCAGCCTACGCAAACAAAATCCTGCCCTGCAAAACGACAACATAAAATTTTTCCATGAAAATGTAGAGGCAAAAGTACTGGCATACGTTCGTTGGAACGAACAAGGTTCTCGTGTTGTCGTTTTAGCCAATTTCTCAGACCAAAATTATCATGAATACCCCGTTCCTCATTTTCCCCAAGCTGGCAAATGGCATGAGTGGATAGGTAGCTGTGATATCGAAGCCGCTGAGGACAGTATTATAATTGACCTTGAGGCATACCAAGCTAAAGTTCTTATTTGGCATGAGAAAAGTCAGTGTTTAATGGTCAATAGTTAATTAACAATCCTCATTTCTTTCAACTGTGGACTACGAACTATTGACTAATATTAACAATATACAGTTACATCCTCTCCGCATTCATCTGCTAAATAAACTAAAGACTTAAAGCGAAGCATAACCAATTGTTCGTAGAAAGGATTTAGCTTGCATAGTGGAGGAATAGATAAAATAGTTCGGTTAAAGATTTGAATCTTCCTTTCAAACGGGCAACGTGCTGGAATAAGCTGACACAAACGCTGAGCAACTTTATAGTCATTAATTTCTATAGCTTCGAGCCAATAGCGCATTGCTTGAATTGGGTTAAGACCGAAATGACGCGAACTTTGTACTAACATGGAATTTTACCTTTTTAAAAATTTGGTTAGTGGTTGGTGGTTAGTGGTGAGTGAATACTAATAGCTAATAACGACTAACCACTAACTCATAACAAACCTTATAATATTTACTCTTATTAGCAGGATACCTTTGCCGAGCTAGTAACTCGGTTCCTGTTGAGTTACATCCAAAATTTCCGTAACAAACACACGTTCTGCATCGGAAATACTTTGCATCAATGCAACGCGTGCATCTCTGTTAACTAACAATTCACCATCGGATGTAATACTAAAATCTTGGCCTAAAACAAAACCTTGACTAATTAATTTTTGTACTGCTAGCATGACAACATACTCTTTCAATCTAATGCAAGCGTCAAGATAAGAGAAATTTTGCCAAGTCCACTGGCAAGTTTCAGGAGCATTTTCTGCTAACTGAAACAAGGCAGCATTCATTATGTTTTGTGTATACTTAGAACCCATGAGATTAATCAAAACCTGTTCGCAGGTTTCCACTAAATCTTTGTCTTTAAACTTTAAGATATTGACGAACAAATTAACAGCGGCGTTAAATTCTTGATATTCCCTCTCGAAGTCTTGCTCGTACATTTCAATATCCCTTTCCAAAATTTAACTAGTTTTTTAAAAAAACTGCAAATGAATAATCAAAAACGCTAATTAAATTGATTAACTTTATTAATTAAATCATTGCAGTCTCCATTTCCAAACCGAGGTCACCTGATATTTAAGTTAGAGTCTAAAAATGAAGAACCTGTGGAGAGGGAAAAAATTTTGCTCTATCTAGCACCAACCCAAAACGCCTGTGAGTTGGTCGTTTAACATCATTGGATTGAAGGGTTTGGCAATGAGCCCTTTAACACCCAGTTCGGCGAATCGTCGTTGGTCAGCCGACTGCACCTTAGCTGTCAGTAGAATTACGGGAATATTCTGAGTAGCGGGGTTCGCCTGTAATTTCTGAAAAGTTGCTATCCCATCCATATCGGGCATCATCACATCTAAAAGGATAGCATCTGGTTTTTCAGCTTCAGCTAACTGCAACCCCTCCATGCCTGACTCAGCAGTGAAAACTTCCCAACCACCTACTGATTCCAAGGTGAGTTGGGCAACTTCCCTAATGTCTTCTTCATCATCAATTATAAGAACGCGTTTGGCTGTCACTACCATCCCCCTTTGTTGCTGGAATAATCCGGTTTAGTAAAGTCATCACACGCTGTTCGAGTTCCTCTGGTGTGACTCGTCCTTTCGTCATAAATACGGTCTGCCCAAGTTTCAATCGTTCCCGGTCAAACTGGTTGAGGTCTCTCGCGCAGTAAACAACCAGGGGCACCAGGCATAAGCGCCTGTGATGCCGCAGCCAGTCTACCACAGCAAAACCATCTACTTCTGGTAATGCTAAGTCTAAGACCAGCAGGTCAGGAAGAAGCCGTTGGCTTAACCGCAGGGCTTCTCTTCCTGTTTTAGCATGGTGGGTTTCAACGCCGTAGCGCTCAAACATGGCAATCAGCACCTGTGCTAAATCCAGATCGTCTTCTACAATCAGAACTCTCATGCTTTGGCTGTGTTCTCCTGCCAGCGCCTGTTCCAAAGCTTGAAACAACAGCTGCTCATCTGGCGGTTTCACAATCCAGTCAGTTATTTCTGGGTGGGGAGCCGTTCTTGCATCTGGCATCAGACCGCTGAGAATTATAACTGGAATATCTTTAGTTTGCGACTGCTGCTTTAACACTCCTAGCGTTTCCCAGCCGTGCATCCCAGGCATCATCAAGTTCAAAAAAATGACATCCGGCTGCTCCTTTATCGCTGCACTCACTGCTTCTTGCCCAGAAGCAGCGCAAATCGCCCGATAGCCTCGTTGTTCTAGCATAGTCTCCATAACAGCCCTGACAGAGGGGTCATCATCGCACACCAATATCAGCGGGCTATTACTGTTGTTTGAGTTAATAGACGGGTTAACTGGCTCTGCTTCACGATAGGAGGGCATTTGTACGTAAAAAGTGCTACCTTCACCTGTATGGCTTTCTGCCCAAATACGCCCCTCGTGATATTGTACAATACTGCGACAAATGGCAAGTCCCAAGCCAGTGCCACCTTTTTTACGTGAGTCAGAAGCATCAACCTGTTGGAAACGTCCAAAAATAGTTTCTATTTTGTCATCTGGGATTCCCCGCCCTCGGTCGCGAACTTTGAAGAGAACGTGGGAAGGTTGCTTGTTGTTCTCTTTGTATCCAGTGACCTCCGCAGTAAACCAAATCGTGCTTCCTGGGGGTGAAAATTTAATGGCGTTACTGAGCAAGTTGGTAAAAGTTTGTACAATCCGGTCAGGATCTGCCCAAAGAGTTGCTGATACAGTCTCGATCGAGATTGTAACACCTGCTTTGTCTGCCATCGCTCGCATTTCTTCAACAGATTGTTGCATCAAGCCTGTCACATCACAGATTTGTTTGGTCATCGTGACCTTACCTGACTCAATGCGTTCAATATCGAGGATATCGTTAATCAGCCGAATTAAACGGTCAGTGTTATTAACAGCAATTTCCAGCATCCGTTGTGCTTTTTCCGGCTGGGTATTCAACACGCCACTGGCTATTAAGCCCAAAGAACCCCGAATCGAAGTCAGGGGAGTTCTGAGTTCATGGCTGACCACAGAGACAAATTCGTCTTTGAGTCGTTCAATTTCGCGACGATGGCTAATATCCTTCACAAAACAGTAATAACCGTTATAGTTTTGCTGTTGATCCCAAGCTTTGACCATAACGACTTGCATATCAAAAATTGAGCCATTTTGACGCACACCTCTGGCTTCAACTTCTGCCTTACCAGTATCTAACATTATTTGATATGTTGCCATGACCTTTTCCAAATCTTCTGGGTCAATGGTTTGCTGCCATTCCATACCCAGTATTTCCTCAGGCTCATAGCCCAACATATTGGCATAAGCCTGGTTAACGTAGACGTAATGTCCTTGGTCATCGAACTGAGAAATACCTTCTACCGCACTTGATAAGGCAGTGCTTAGGTTACGCAGTTCAGCTTCAGCTTGCTTGCGAGCAGTCATGTCAAAAACCGTACTCCGAGTCATGACAAAGTTACCTGCTGCATCCCTAATCGCAGTTGCATTTATCACCACGGGCAGAACTGTGCCATCTTTGCAAATCATTTGAAATTCCAAGTCGCGCACCCAGCCTTGCTGTTTTAAGACTGAGAATGTCTCTTGGAAGGTTGCCAAACTAGAAGTTGTAATGATATCGGAAAATTTCTTTATCCCTATGACTTCCTCTCGTGTATGTCCCAACCAATTGAGTTCCGTATCATTGATACGGACAAAGGTGCCATCTTTGTCTAGGGAGTGATAGCCGCACGGTGCGTTGTTATATAGGTCTTCAACTTCTTTCGTATATTCTTGCAGCACCTTTTCTGCCTGTTGGCGTTCGGCAATTTCATTGGCTAAATTGTGATTTATTGCTTTGACCTGCTGTGTCTGGCTGCGAGAACGTTGGGTGAGATAGACGCCCCACGCTAGGAGTAAAGACACTACTGAGCCTCCGCAAAAGACTACATTGGGCAGGGGGGAGCTTTCTGCTTTGGCAGTAGCTGGCGTGGGAGAAACTCTGATACTCCAAGTCACGCCATTGATATTGACTTCTGTATTGTGTTGTCGCTTGGGGTGACTTTGACTCCCTATCTTTTCTTGATTGGTATATATTGTGTCATTCCCATCAAGAATCGTAATAGTGTATTTCCGCTTCAAATTCCGGTTTAAGATGGTATCAAACAAGGATTGGCTGCGAAAACTAGCTATAATGAACCCACCAAACTGATTCTTTGGCAACAGGGGTACGTAAATCAAAAATCCCTTACCTCCCTGGGCGAGGTTGATTGTACGTGTCATTGTGGCGCGTCGGGTTTTCCTAGCTTTTTCCAAAGCAGTTCGTCGGCGTTCCTCAAATGTTAACTTCAGGTTCTGTGCTGCTTCATTTCCTGCCAAAGGCACAACCCAACGCACGTAATACGAGCGATCTGCCCATGCGATCGCTTGAAACCCAGGATAATCTTTGTATAAGTTGAAAGCATCGGCTTCCCACTGAGGCTTGGCAGTTCCACTTTCCATTTCCCAGCGCTTTGCCATGCGAACTAATCCTAGAGTGCGGGATTGAATCTGCGCTGTGATTTCGTGACTAACAGTTGCTGCTGCTAATTCAACGTTTCTCTTGATGTGTGCATCTTGTTGAGCAATGAGTTGCTGAAAAAATAACAGATTGAGAACAAAAACGCCGATACCCACAGTCACTGGCAGCCATAGGTTTTGCCAAAACTTTGTTTGAGTTCTTCTGGCGTATAAATTCATACACATTTATCCCCATTTTTACAGCAGCTGCCTGAACTGTGGGAACTCAAGCAATCCACGGCTTTCCCTACTTGCCATCAGCATGACACGACACACAATTTGTGGCTATCTTAATAGGAAATTGCAAGGGACGGTAAGTCGGTACAAATTCTGGGCGTGCTTCAAGCCCGGACGCCTTCGGTGTCTTCTCGAAGCCCTGCTTCAAGGAAGCGATTTTTTGCTCGCTTGGACCCATAGAGGCGATCGCATCTTGCTGATGCTGCTTGATAAAGGGCTTGTAAATCAGTCCCCTGCTGTGGATACTGTGACAACCCTGCATGAAATATTACCTGAAAATTGCTTTCCTTAGGAACCACAAACTTTTCTTGATTAATATTTTCTGCTACCTCCTCCAATCGCTGCCATCCATCTTTTTGTGTCATACCATACATTCCTACAACAAATTCAGCACCCCCCCAACGACAGACAACATCGTTTTGAAAAATCCGTCGCAAAACTCTTCCGAATCGGGATAAAACTTCATCTCCGATCGCGTGACCGTACTTTTGATTTATCTGCTGAAGGTGGTCTACTTTCAGAACAGCGAAGCAGAATGGCTGATTGTGGCGATTTGATAAGTTGATTAACTCATTCAGTTCTTGAGTTGATTGACGGCGATTGGCAACTCCAGTCAATGTGTCGGTTTCAGCCATATTTCGCAGGAGGCGCGATCGCTCCAACCGATTGAGGATGCGAGTCACCAATTCAGGACCAACAATTGGTTTACACACGTAATCATCTGCACCAACGGCAAACACGCGGCGCATTGTTTCCGCATCTGTCAGTGCCGTCAGAAATAGCACTGGTAAGCCACAATAGCGGGGATCGTTGCGTACTACCTGGCACAGTTCAATGCCATTCATCTGAGGCATTTCTACATCCAAGATTAACAAGTCTGGTGCTGTGGCTTCTAGGGTGTCCCAGAATTCCAAAGGATTTTCTAGAGTCGAAACTTTTAATCCCCAAGGTTGTAGCAAAGAATACATCGCCGTCAGTATGAGGGGATCGTCATCCACAACCAAAACTTTAGCTGTAGCCTGACGGTTCCGCTGGATCAAATTCGCGATCGTCTCCAATACCAAAGCCGAAGCTACAGGCTTTTGTAAAAAACCCTGTCCGCCCAAACGAGCTATTTTCACGCGGTCAAGCAAACTATCCTGATTTGTAAGAACCACTACTGGTACTGGAGGTCCAGAACAGTTTAATTCTGCCAGCAATTTCAACCCGTCCTCAGTAATGCTACCGGATAAATTCAGTACTACTGCATCAGGACGGCGATTTGCAAGCTGCTTCTTCACTTGTCCTGGGTTTGAGACTGCTAGTGTTTGTATATTCCAACTATCAGCCGACCCCACCAAATCCTCAGCTAATGGCTTGTCCAATCCCACCATCAGCATTAAGGGACGCCCATCCGTTGATGGTTCTTCTTGCTGGGGGTTGGTTGTTGTCAGTTGTAACTCCCGACGCAGGGATACAACCAGTTCTGACAAGTGCAATTTTTGTTCTCTAACCAGTGGTTCCTCAGCTTCAAACAGTTCTTCTATTTGTCTGGATATGCGCGAGCCAAATTCAAAGCCAAACATACCCAATGAACCTGCTAGCTTGTGAGCCTCAGAACGCGCTTGTAAGCGCAGCTCGTTGTCTAACCCATCGTGAAGTAATGCTGTAGTGGCTTGCTCGATGACAGAAATGCGATCGCCTATCCTCTCTTTAGCACGTTCCCAAGCATTAGCAATAATTTTTTGAGTTTGCTGCTTCAAGTCTTGAGGGGTAGGACTAGCAGTAGACGTGGATGAGGAGGGTGGGGTAGTATTTTCCGTTTTGCTCTGTTTCTCCCCTGCTTCCCCCGATCCTGTCTTCTCCTTCTTTTCTTTCTTCTTTTTCCCTTTCTCTGTCTCTGCTTTTAACTCCTCTAACGCTCTCAGGCGGTAGCCGATTCCATATACTGTCTCGACGGGATCGGTTGCTAAACCTGCCTTCTTGAGTTTCATTCGCAATCCCTTCAAATGGGTTCTCACCGTGTCTTCTCCTGGTGGTTCTTCAAAAGACCACAGGTGGTCTATGATTGCACCACAGTTAAATATTCGATGGGGATTGCGGAGAAAAAGCTCCAGTAAGCTGTACTCCTTTGGTGTTAGATGTAGAGTTTTATTGCTGTATTTAACTTCACATATACTCGGATCGAGTCGTAGATTTTCCCACTCCAGTTGCGGAGGTAAAACCGCACTTCCCCGCCGTAATGAGGCGCGGATACGAGCCAATAATTCTTGCAAATCAAAAGGCTTCGTGATATAGTCATCAGCCCCTGCATCCAAACCTACGACCTTATTTGTGCTGCTATCTTGAGCAGTCAACAAAATAATAGGTGAGTGTATACCATGCGATCGCACTCGCCGACAGAGGCTAATTCCATCCAGCTTTGGCAACATCACATCCAATACAATCAAGTCGTAAGCATAGGCTTCTACAAAATCCCAACCAGCCTCACCGTCGTAAGCAATATCGACGGCATAATGTTGCTCTTGGAGAGCTTGGGCAAGGGGATTGGCAATTAGCTCATCATCTTCTACTACAAGAATTCTCATAGCTGTGTGCGGATCTCGCACTCTACAAAGAATTAACAGTTAATTATGAGTCGTGGTACCCTCAATAAAACAGCAATTTGCCAGGTGTGATACCATAAGCCTATCTTAAGCTGTGTCAAACTTTTCTAAGTGCTTCGTAAAACTCAACAGTTCAATTTACACCCACTTTAAGGGCGGGAGAATTTGCTAAAAAATTTTTTAGATCCGTAGGGCTGGAAACGGATAAATGCCGTTTATCCCTACTCCACACAATAGACAGCTATGATATTATGGGAAACTGCTGCAGAAATCTAGAACAAAGTTGAATCATGGCCTTAACGCAACAGCGCAAACAGGAAATTATCTCAGAATACCAAGTTCACGAAACCGATACCGGCTCCGCTGATGTTCAAATCGCAATGTTAACGGAGCGGATAAATCGTCTGAGCCAACATCTCCAATCGAACAAGAAAGACCATTCTTCCCGCCGGGGATTGTTGAAATTGATCGGTCAACGCAAGCGCCTTCTCGCTTATATTCAAGAAGACAGCCGAGAGCATTATCAAGCTTTGATCGGGCGTCTCGGCATTCGTGGATAGAGATGACCGCTTATGTCTGCTGAATCTGAACAAAGTCGCCTGCCTTTTGAACCAAATAAAAAGCGTCGAAAGCCTGCAAAAGCGCAAAGCGAACAACCCATCAAGCAAGAAGTAAAGCCAAAGGAAGCGAAAAAGCCTCCTTTTACCAAAGAAGAAATGGCGATTCCCCAAGTCGTCAGCCAACGGATGTTTCGCAGAGTGGCTGGCTTCTGCGGTATTCCAACTGCTTTAGGCATTAGCACTCTAGTTATCAGCTACGTGCTGTTGACTTATGGTGGAATCAAACTGCCTCCCATTGCCGTATTGCTGGTAAATATGGGTTTTTTTGGATTGGGAGTGTTAGGAATTACCTATGGTGTACTCTCTGCCTCTTGGGATGAAGATAGAACAGGAGGACTGCTGGGTTGGAATGAGTTCACCACCAATTGGGGACGGATGGTAGCAGTTTGGCGCGAAACTCGGCAGAAAAACACATGACGAAAAGCGCTGCGGAAGCAAAGAACCACGGAATTGGGTAAATTTATAAAAAAATGTTGAAGTTCAAATTTTGTAACTTCAACATTAATAACTCAAAACTTATGCTTCTTTTTTATGCCCAATGTTCAGTAACAAAATCACTTAGCGCGATAATAGATAGTAAGTAGTCATCAGTGCTTCAGGACTTCAGCAATTCATAAGGATCTGATAACTGTTCGCTGATGCTTTTAACTGATTTGCTGACAAAATTAAGCAGCAAATAGAGACTGGCAATATATCTTTTTCAAAAAGGCATCTCATCTAAGCAGGAACTCTAGCATGATTGTAGTCATGAAAATTGGTTCCCCTGAGGCGGAAGTAGACCGTCTGAGCAAGGAACTCAGTACATGGGTGCTCAAGAAAAATACTACAAGCAGTTAGGACTCCGAGATAGAATTATCAATTTATCTTTCATGCTCGGTGCAGTCTTAACTTTATTATGGCGGCAAATTCCAGGAGTACAAGAATTAACGAGGCTTTTAGCGAGAGAAGATGTCCTATGGTGTCGTGCAACCAAGGTGGCTCAACAATCTCTTTCCCAAAGATTTTTAGTATTTCCAGCCGAATTATTTGAGCGGGTCTTTAAAGACTTATTGCCTCAATTACAATTCTAATTGGCAGCAAAGGGTTAAAAGACCACTACCAGATAGTGTTAAATATGCGCTGCCTACGACAAAGGTAAGGCTGATGACCCGATTAAGTACTTTGCTGCAAAAGAGAATCAAGATTTAGGAGTGGTTAAAGCGCTGCGAAAGCCAGTTTCCAAGCTGGATTTGTCTCCTTTTCCTGCACCCTCTTGACAAATGTGCCATTACCTTAACCTCTCACGGATGCACTGTGACTTTCATATACACACCAATCAGTCTGGAAGCTTTGGTTTTTTGTCAATCATCAATTAATAGAATAATTTATCATTAAGCCTTAAAATACTATTTCCAGTTATAGTTCATAAATACTATTCACCGACAATTGCTTAAGTACTAATGAACTTGTGACAGTCAGGGTGCGGAATGTGGGTTCTATTTACGCCGATTTGAGAGCCAGTACTGCTCAGGCGTATTGCGCGGTATTGGCTTTTTGCAAAATGCTTGACTTCTTTCACTGCTCACGATACAATAGGTTATTAATTTTAGTATTTATGTACTACTTAGCTGAAAAACAAAATTTTTGATAATTATGGAGGAAAAATGGATATTTTGACATTATCAGCTTTGGCAGAAATCAGGAAACATACAGTTATTCAAGCTAAGGATCTGTATCCTGATTCCTATCTTTACGCTATAGGTAATATGGTACATCCTATCTTTGAAGAAGATATTTTAGATAATCAGTTCGATGAAGATCAAAAATCAGTTTACTATCCGTTTTTTAAGATATATAAAATAACTTACGAACAAGTAACTGATGTACATCATTTTTTAATCAAAGAATGGGGGCAGAAAAAAGATATTAAATTTAGAGATTTAGAAAAGCATTATAAAACTATTTTTAATATTAGCGATATTGAAGATTGTCTAATAAAAATATGTCGTTATTTATTTTTACATGGGGAATTTGAAAAACAGTTTTGGGATAGTCTAGTTTTAAATCATAATCTTAGAGTTTCAGAAATTAATAAAGAATTTAGAATCTCTGAAATTTTTTCATTTTTAAAGCCTTAAACAGAACATAACTGCATACCAAAAAGCCCACAGCTTAAGGCATGGGTGATACAGCTAGATGTGAAGTAAAAAAAGACGTAGTATTTCTACGTCAATTACGAACACTTTTAATTGCCCCTGGTGTCAGCTACGTTAGATATAGGCCAAGGAAGTGGCACCTGAATGTCTTTAGTGTGATATTAAAGTAAGTATTCATTTCAGCCAGGATTAGCTGCAACTGGAAGTAGAGAGCGCCTTACAGACAAAATAGGTAGAGAGAAGTGATATTCTCGCATATACACAAGTATAAAATTATACAATGATAGCCGTGAATGTAGAGGGATAAAAAAGTTTAACAATAAATAATTTAGTCCAACAATCAATAAAAAGTTCTACAATTTCATTCGTAGTGCTTTAAGCGAGCCAATGTCTGTACGATGCTCCCACGTGCTTGTTACTATAAAGAGCGCTTGTCCACGTTCGGGTATCATCGCTCTCCTAATTGTTCAACTTTATTTTCTGGCTGGGCGCGAACCTCAACGAGAAATCAAGGCTTTCTGGCTGTGAAATTGTACAACTTTATTATTGCTCTACAACTAACACCCCTACTTCATCAGTTTCGGCACGAAAAGCTGCTGTCAGTTCAGGGTTAACAATTGCTATAGCGCTTTCGTGCCATTCATGAATGAGCGCGTCAATCATATCCCATGCTGTACTTGAGGAATCTATCAACCGAAAAACCTCACTCAGTTCTTGATAAAGTCTTACAGATCATCAGAGTCAAATATACTCAGCCATCCACAAAGATGACATGATTGACCTTGACCCCATCTTTTTGGGGGTTCAAAAGGCTAGAATATTCAAAGACTATTACGTTCCTCTAAAAAAGTTGAATTTTACTAAGTTGATTACATTGTAAACCTAAAAATTATAGACATTATGCAATTTTTACCTGGTACTTTAGCAATAGAGAATAATCCGCAAGAACTTGAAATTTGGAGTAAGTTAAAAAAGATACTAGCTGAAGATGAAGGAATAGTAGGATATAGAATTCCTTCTCTTGGTATGCCTAGTAAAGATGAAATTCCCTCTTTTATTATACGTTCAAAAAGATATGGGATTGTTATTTTAGATGTTGTTAACTCTAAGATTGAAAAAATTGATGAAACTGGTGATTTTTGGATAACCTCCGATAATGAGGAAATCTTTTCTAAAGACATTATAACTAGCCAATTTCATGAACAAATAATCAATAAATTAAAAGAGGATAGAAATTTATACGACCTCAAAAAGAGAGAACTAAGAATACCTGAGGTGAGAAATTATATAATTTTTCCTTATAATAATAAAGAGGAAATTGATTCTATTTGGGATTCATCTAATTCTTCAGAAAAAATAAATAACTTCATCTATAAAGAGGATATTGATGAGAAGTTGCAAGAAGAAATTTTTCAACTGAATGAAGACTTTTCTTTAGAAACTCATATACTTGATATCATTGACTCTTTATTGGAGAATACTAATAAGACTAATAGAAAACAAAAGTCTGTTGACACTCCTAAAACTGACAATGATTTTATTCAAAAGTCACTTGATTATACGTTTAAATTAGACGAAATACAAAGACAGGTAGCTATGCAAATACCTGATGGACCTCAAAGAATTAGGGGGTTAGCTGGAACCGGGAAAACAGTAATTTTAAGCATGAAAGCAGCTTTAGTGCATAAAGATTTTCCAGACTATAAGATACTCTTTGTATTCAATACTCAGAGTATGTATAATCAAATACGAAGGTATATAACAGAGTACTACATTAAGGAAACGAAACAGAATCCCAACTGGAGTAATCTTGAAGTTTTACACGCATGGGGAGGACGTGACCAAGAAGGTTTGCATTACAACATTTCTATGAAATATGGCATTAGACCAAGAATTTACTCTGAACCTGAGCTTAGAGGATTGAGTGACCCCCTAGAAAAAATTTATCTTGACGTATTGAAAGAAGCTAAACACAAACTAGAACCCATATATGATGTTGTTTTGATAGATGAAGCTCAAGACTTCTCACCAGCTTTATTTGAAACTATCTACTATTTGGCTAAAAATCCAAAACGAATAATTTGGGCATACGATGAATTTCAAAGCCTAAAAGAATTGAAGATTAAAGAATCAGATGCACTTTTTGGTAAAGATGGGTACGGAAATCCCAATCTTCAGGAATCCAGATTAGAAGGACAGTATCCAGGTGGAATAGATAAGGATTTTGTGTTACCAAATTCCTATAGGAATCCAAGGGTAAATTTGATGATTGCTCATGGAGTTGGGATGGGACTTTACAATTCAGATGAAATCATACCAATAGAGGATAAGACATCTTGGGAAGCTAGAGGATATCAAATAATAAAACCAGAAGGAAAAATCAAATTTGAATATAAAGATGAAGTGATTGCAGAAAGATTAGATGAAAATAGCAAAAATATCTTGGAAAAATTACTAGTTGAAAATGGTAGAAATGAAAAAGATCTGGTAAGTTTTAACACCTTTGAAAATAGTCAATTTGAATTAAACCAGATTGTACAGAAAATAAGTGATTTGATTAACTTGCAAAAGGTTTACCCTGAAGAAATAGTTGTAATTAATCTAGATACAGGAAAGAATTCTAAAGCCCAGTTTGAATATTTGCGAAGGGAACTAGATAAGCGAGAAATTAAGGCGATTACTCCTGGATACATAGAAAAACCCAATCTGTTTAAGGAGCCGGGTTTTGTAACTCTTGCAACACCATTTAGAGCCAAAGGGAACGAAGCAAATGTTGTTTTTATTTTTAATTCACAAATTGTTGTTGATAATGCTACATACAGAATGAGAAATTCATTTTTTGTAGCAGTAACTCGCTCTAGAGGATGGTGTTATATATCTGGAAATGGTGATAAATCCTTATCACTCAAGCGAGAAATAGATAGTATACTAATGGATTATCCCAAATTTAAGTTTTTATTCCCCAAATCTGATGATATTCGACGAAGAATTGAGCTGATATCAGCTGATAAGAATTTAGAAACAGTAGATACTAATATTGATAAACTTCTCAAAAATCCTACATATAAAGCTCTTCTTATAGAGAAGCTTACAAGGGATGAAAATATCAGCAAAGAATTAAGAAGGGTTCTTGATAGCAATGAAGATAAATGACGTTTTGCAAGAATTGGAAAAAATAAAAAGTGCTTATAGAGAATTAATTGTAACTTCCAACTATAAGCAGATGAATACTTTCGAGATTGGTTGGGATAGATATACACCTGGTATAGAAAAAAATCTTTATGCTAGAGAGTACGAGATGCTATTACAGAATAGGCAATATAGCTTTTTATTAAATGAGGATATGGGCTTTATACAATTCTATTTTAAGTATCAGGATGAAACTAATTTTGATAGAATCAAAATGGCTTACTATCCCTATCCAATAAAATTAAGAGAAGAGAATTATGAGATAGAGAGATATTTATACGATAGCGAAGATTTAATACTGCAAGAATACTATTTTGATTTGTGGAATATTTTAAATCGAGAATTTGGTGTGCCAATTGAAGACAAGCAGTTACAGAAAATTATTTCTATTCTTGTCGAGGAATCAAACATTGAGCCAAATCTCGATGATCTAATGGTAGAAAAATTTAACTATAAATATGAAATAACTAACAGTTCTCATATTCGTATAGATTACAGCCCAGTTACTTCTCATCATCTATGTGAGATACAAATAGGCGCAATTAATAATATAAGATTTCCTTTGGATAGAATTATTTCCCCTTTTTTATTTTTTGACTTTATTATAAAAAATCTATATAGAAAATCATACTCAAGTATGTTCAATGAGCGAAAATTCAAACAGAGTTTGAATTTTGCACGCAAAAAAAGTTACCAGATTACAAATTTTAATGAAGACAATATATTTATTACTCATTTATAGGGGCAGATATATG
Organism: Scytonema sp. NUACC21; assembly: GCF_054684315.1. NCBI lineage: Bacteria > Bacillati > Cyanobacteriota > Cyanophyceae > Nostocales > Scytonemataceae > Scytonema > Scytonema sp. NUACC21. The sequence continues at coordinate 94,894 of NZ_BAAFZH010000082.1, forward strand.
TGCTCGCATTCTCTAAGATGCCATCCGGTAGCGCGAGCGTGCTAATCAAGAGCTAGTTCCTGCTTAATACATTCCTCTGGTGTGATGTCGTTATAGATATTGGGTGTCTGCCGAGAGGTAGAGTCGAGGGGAGTGTTGCCACTCCACCCCTCTCGTCCAGCACCCTTTAAGTCACACAATCGGAAATTTTCTACAAACCCGTGAATTCTGCTGGAATTTTTCACTTAGGGACTTGGCTAGGTCGAGAAATAATACTTGGTAAAAGACCTGTAAAAATAGTTGAATTAGTACAAGCATTTGACGGAGGATGAAATTTAAATCACCTCAGATCTTGCCCGTGAACAGAAACGCGATCACCAATTCCAATTTCAACCTAGAATCGCTGGTTTTAACAGAGCCGTTGCCACTGACGTTATTCGAGGTAAAGCACCAGGTCCACTGCTGTACCCATTAACCAAAGCAAAGCAGATTATTACTAGGCGGATGAGCGAGCAGGGGGTACTCAAAGCGTTGCGAAGAAGAGGTGAAACTGCTGGAGTTGAACCATTTGGGGTCTAGCCGGGATACCTGCAAAATCGGACACGCTGCAAAGAATTATTACAATGATTGTTCTCTTGGTTTTATAAGTTGCTCATAAATGATGTAGGAACAATCAAATTTTTACACGGTAAAATCAACTCTTCACCGGATTTCATATTTTTTACCACAATCAAATGGAACTCTAGCAAGTGGAGCAGTTTTAGGAGCATTGGCTGGACTAATTCTTGGACCAGCGATGGGATATTTTAAGAGAGTACATGAGAATGATATAAAAGCACATAAGCAAGTTGAATTTTCTCTTGAAGAAGCAATTAAATTTCTGTTTCCAAGTTTACTTGTTGGAATAAAATTAGGTTTAAGTATATTAGGTTACTGTTTGATATTTATGCCAGTTATTTATAACAGTAATGTTAAAACAGCCCTGATTTTTGGACTGATTGCTGGACTCTTTTTTGGAACGGTTGTTGCAATCAGTCTGGCAATAGGTAATGGTTTAATAGATAGAGCAATAGAGAACATTGGAAAGCCAAATCAAGGTATTTGGAATTCACGAGATCAAGCTCTTATCATTGCAGTAGTTAGCGCAATGCTATTTGGAATAATTTATGTGCTAATTCTCCTAATGAGTCAGAAGACGAATATCATGTTTTTGATTACTGGATCGTGTTTTGCGGTAATCACAGGGATAGTTACTGCAATTGCACATACTAGTGGTACATCCTGTTATCAGCATTTTGTCTTGCGATTCATTCTTGAAAGAGACAATGATATACCCAAGAATTATGCAGATTTTCTTGATTACACTACTGTTCTTGCCTTTTTACAAAAAATAGGTGGTGGTTATATCTTTAATGAATCATTACGCGATCATTTTGCAAAGCTAGAACTAAATCAAGAGTAGAATCGGTAGCCTGCCGAGTTCCTGTGCTACTAACTCCTAGTTTTGATGTTCTACTAAAGGCACAAAGCGCTTAGTGTCATCATCTCTACAAGCACTGATGACAATCCCGATTACCGAGGCAAACCGTTAGTCGTGGGTGGGTCACTCAAGAAGGGTTAAATTAAGCACAATTAATCTCAATTGAGAATAAAGATTTTTTCAACAACAAATTATTTGCAACCATTAGCGGACAATAGAACCCACATTCCGCACCCTGACTGTCACTAGTTCATTAGTACTTAAGCAATTGTTGGTAAATAGTATTTATGAACTATAACTGGAAATAGTATTTTAAGGCTTAACGTCATCTAAATCTACAATGAAAAACCAGCTTGGTAAATCTATAAACAATCCAACGATGCGATGGGCATTTCAATGTTTTCAATCTATACATTTAGTAAAATTAAATGGTGTAAGAGCAATTTGAAATATGAATTCACATAGAGAATATATTTTGAGCTTTCTGCCTTCTAATTGTCGCTACTATTATCAATGTTGAGCTAAATAATCAGCAAGAACTTATTTATAAATGCATTTATAAACGCTATTAATTAAGTTTAATAGTCAAAGTTTTTTTAACTTTTCATCAAAATTCCATAAGTTAAATGCAGAAATTAGCGTAGTCACAATAAGTTTTTATCTATCAATCTCTAGTGGATATTTATTGCACCTTATTGAGAATCGCCCATTTCATGGATAGTCAGTAAAAAATCTGACATCATACGCAATGGAAGTCTGATTTTACTCTTTTTGTAAAGAACAATACTCCGTAAAAACCCCTCTGTGACAGTTAGGGTGCGGAATGTGGGTTTAAAAGCTTTATCTAAGATAGAAGGTAGTAACGCATCAAGTTTTTTCATTGCTTCTTCTCTCAGTCTTTTCATTGTATCTACTTCGGTTTTGAGTTTATTGAGGTGGGTGACGATGCGGAGTTGCTCGGGGAGAGGCGGAATTGGAATCTTAAAATTTAAAAGCTTTGGTGTTTCTAACTTTCGTGTATCGTGTGTAGATTTTTCTACTAACTCTAAAAGAGAATCATTGACAGCCCAAAGAACACAGCATAAAAACTCTGGTGTAATCTTTTCATTTATTGTTTGCGATCGAACCTAAAGCTGAAACCAAGCCGTTAGCGCCACAGCCAAAGCATCGGCTGCGTCATCGGGACGGGGGATGTAGTCTAAATTCAACTCATGGGCCACTGCTGCTTGAACCTCTTGTTTCTCTGCATTACCGTACCCCGTCAGCGCTTGTTTGATTTGGGCGGGTGTATACTCCACAATCGGTAGGCGATGCTGTGCTAAAACTAACATTACTACACCCCGTGCTTGCGCCACAAGTATCGTATTTGCCATACGATAGAAAAAGAATTTCTCAATAGCTACCAATTCAGGTTTATATTCTTCTATCAGGGTGTGCAGATCGTCGTGTATAGTACACAGCCTTTGTCCTAACTCCTTACCGGCTGGAGTACTGATGACACCAAAATCCAGTAAATTTACTGTCTCAAGTTTTCCCTGAGTTTGATTTTTTTGGCATATAATCGCGCCAAATCCCAAATTCGCCAGCCCTGGATCTAGCCCTAAAATTCGCTGTTCCATTCACTTGTTGTTTCTCTATACCCAGAGGAATAATAAGTCGGCACACTGGCAACTTTGACTACTCTGTTTTGGTCTAATGGGATGGCAAAATGTCATAATTCCACATTCGGGGAAAAACCAGGTGGTGTACATTTTCTGTTATTCATTGTTGTTAGTAGCACTGCTCCTTTTAGTGGTATGTCAATTGGTTTTCTCAGACAAGCCCTCAACGCCCTGCAACAGCAATCGCGCCGTCGCACTTCCCATCGGGTTAATCAGTGGTTTAAGTGGTTGTCCCCTGGGCTATCGGTAAAACGATGGTTGCTCATCAGCGTGGGGGGTGTATTGCTAGCAAGCTTGGGGCTTGCAATTTGGATTAGGCTGACACCAATTTTTTGGGCAATTGAATTAATCAGGAGCTTTCTGGGAACAATTACCAACATTGTACCTTACTACATCAGCGGTCCTATGGTGATGTTGGCTGGTTTACTGTTGCTTCTCTGGGGGCACACCAGAACGGTCGGTTCAATTACTGAGGTTCTTAGACCAGAAGGCGATGAAGAACTTGTTGATGTCTTGCTAGCTCATCGTCGATTATACCGAGGACCAAAAATTGTCACAATTGGTGGGGGTACAGGTCTTTCTACATTGCTTCGGGGGCTCAAGGTTTACAGCGCTAACATTACCGCTATTGTCACTGTTGCCGATGATGGCGGTTCTTCCGGACGGTTACGTCGGGAAATTGGTGTTCTTCCACCAGGGGACATTCGCAACTGTTTGGCTGCACTGGCTGATGAAGAAAAATTATTAACAGAACTCTTTCAATACCGTTTTAAAGCGGGGGACGGGTTAACGGGTCACAGTTTTGGTAATTTGTTTTTAACCGCACTTAGTGATATTACTGGCGATCTCGAACGCGCTATAGCCGCTAGTTCCAAAGTTCTAGCTATTCGCGGACAAGTTTTGCCTGCAACTCTCAGTGATGTTCGCCTTTGGGCAGAATTGTCTGATGGTCGTCGTATTGAAGGAGAATCTAACATTACCGCAGCCGGAGGTAATATTATCAAAATTGGCTGTACTCCCGATCGCCCTCCTGCGTTGCCGGCTGTTATTAAGGCAATTAAAGAAGCTGACTATATTATTATGGGACCCGGTAGTCTTTTCACCAGTGTCATTCCCAATCTGCTAGTACCGGAAATTGCTGACGCGATCGCGGCTTCTGAAGCACCCCGTATTTATGTCTGTAACATTATGACTCAGCCTGGGGAAACCCAAGGTTACACTGTTGCCGATCATATTAGAGCGATCGATGCTGCTTGTGGAAAGCCTTTATTTAATGCAGTACTGGTACATAAAAAGTCTCCCTCTCCTCGCGCACTCGTCCGTTATGCCCAACAAAACTCTCATCCCGTTTTTCTCGATCGCGAAGAGGTGACAAAGTTAGGGCGGCGCATTGTTCCGGCAAATGTGATGCATGAAGATGACACAGGTTGCGTGCGCCACAATCCCCAGCGGCTAGCAAAAGTTTTATGGCGCTGGTACAGTGGAGTACATTAAAAATAGGTCAGTCATTGGTCTTTTGTGCTTTGTCCTTCGCCCTTTGTACTTGACAAATGACCAATGATTCATGACACATGACCAATGACTCATGACAAATGATTAAAATTTTTTTGGCAGATGCAACGGCAACACGAAAGCTAGGTCTCGCGTTCGGTCAATCGCTCCACGCTGGTAGTGTCATTTTACTTCAGGGTGATTTAGGTGCTGGCAAAACAACCTTGGTGCAAGGTCTTGGTGAAGGGTTGGGCATCACCGAATCTATTGTCAGCCCGACTTTTACCCTGATTAATGAGTATGCAGAAGGGCGATTGCCTCTTTACCACCTTGATTTATATCGTTTAGAACCAAAAGAAGTCGCTGCCTTAAACCTGGAAACCTATTGGGAAGGTATTGAGGTCAACCCAGGAATTATGGCGATCGAGTGGGCTGAACGGATGCCCTACAAGCCAGATAGCTATTTGATGGTGTATCTGACTCATGGACATGAGGGCACTCGTCAAGTCGAAATCACACCGTACAATTTCATAATAAGCGAAGCAGTATTAAGGGAAGTCGCTAATTTGTAATTCGTAATTCGTAATTGAGTTGTTTGTTTCAAATTCCGCGAATTACCAATTAGCTTTGTTTTGCAATTCCATACTCTTACGTGTGGAAAAGCAATCAAACAGCTTCTGAGATCGTGACAACCCAAGCAACGCCATTGTGCTCCCAAGTTCCACTACTCACACTTCTACGCTGGTGGATTCTGCCACTTCCACGCTCATTGTTATAATTTAATAGCATTGTCATCATTGTTACTAAGTATATTTTGCAATTTTTCTCCACAAGTAGATATTTCAGCAGTACTAATACTGGCTGATTCCTTTACCTATGTAAACAAATACTCAGTACATTGTCATCAAGATTTGATGAAGTGTAGATAAATTAGCAGTATTTATCAGCAAAAGTGAACAGTGAACAGTTTTTTAAGAGGATTCTCTGATAAGTAATTTTTCTCGCCCCGATCCGAGCATGATAGTGATTCTTGAAGAAATGTAAAGACGATCTGGCGCGTCTCTACAAGCGGTTGTACGTGATGCATAATTAATTTCCGGCAATGTCTCATACAAATATAGGGACGCAATACCTTGCATCCCTACAATTTGGTGTGTTTGATACAACTTAGAAAATATGGATGGTGGGCAGTGCCCACCCTACGAAACTTAGAAAATATGGATGGTGGGCAGTGCCCACCCTACAAACTACAAACTACAAACTTTGCAAAGGACAAAGGACAAAGGACAAATGACAAAGGACAAATGACAAAGGACCAATAACTAACGACCAAATGTCAAAGCCCGACCCCGTACCTCTGTGTTTAACTTGCCTTTTTCATAAACAATCTGACCGCCTACAATAGTCATCACGGGCCAACCTGTGAGATTCCAACCCTCAAAAGGACTCCAACCACACTTGCTTAATAGTTCTTCGCGGCGTACTGGGCGGTAAGTGTTTAAATCGACAAGGACTAAATCAGCATCATAACCGGGTGCGATCGCTCCTTTGTTAGGAATAGAATATCCTTGAGCCACGGCGTGGGACATCCAGTTTGCCACTTGACCAAGGGTACATTTTCCTTCCATTGCTGCTGTCAGGATTAAAGGAAGGGAAGTTTCTACTCCAGGCATTCCAGAGGGAGTGTTGGGGTATTCTCGCGATTTTTCCTCTAAGGTATGTGGTGCGTGGTCTGTGGCAATAAAATCAATGACACCGTCTCTTAAGGCTTGCCAAAGAACTTCATTATCGTGGTGCGATCGCAAAGGCGGATTCATTTGTGCTAAGGTACCTATCTTGGCGTAGGCATCTGTATTTAATAATAAATGCTGGGGTGTTACCTCTGCTGTCACCCAACTGGGTTTATCCTGACGCAGCAAGTCTGCTTCTTCTGCTGTTGACATATGCAGAATATGCAAGCGCCGTTGATATTTTTTAGAAAGTTTTAATGCTTGCTGAGTTGCCAGTAGGGCTGCCTGATTATCCTGAATTTGGGAATGCACTGCGGGGTCGTGAATTCCAGCAAATTCTGCGCGTCGCTGCTGGATTCTTGCTTGGTCTTCTGCGTGAACGGCTATTAAACGGTCTCCTTTGGCAAATATCGCTTCTAATGCAGCATCTTGGTCAACCAGTAATGAACCGTGCATCGATCCCATGAAAATCTTGATTCCTGGTGTCGGCTTTGCCAACAGCAAATCTGGCAAGTTGTCTGCCGTTGCCCCAATAAAAAAGCCATAATTAACCAAACACTTTTGAGATGCCCGTTGTAACTTGTCATCAAGGGCGTACTGGCTAATAGTTGGAGGACGCGTGTTTGGCATTTCTAAAAAGGAAGTTACTCCCCCTTTAGCACAAGCACAACTGGCGGTGAATAAGTCTTCCTTATGTTCGAGTCCCGGTTCACGAAAATGCACTTGGGGATCGATAACTCCTGGCAACAAAGTTAACCCTTGTGCGTCAATTTCTTTCGTCGGAGTTGCGTTAGTAATGTCCGGTGCAATTTCAACTATTGTGCGAGCGCTCGTCAGCACATCCGCAACAACCAATTCACCAGTGGGGAGGACGATGCGGGCATGACGAATCAGCAAACTTGTAGGAAATGACATGGGTTAACTGTGTTATAACAAGAGCTAAACATGACATATTACCATTTATATAGGTTAAACTTGTTTGGGTCGCGAGCGGGAGTCTTGTGTTGTTTGCTACAAAAAAGTTCATTTTTCTTAAACTAACAGTCAACTATTTATGAAGGCACAGAGCAACAGAGCTAGTTCAAACTTCTTTTAATTAGAGATTACTAAATTAAAGATTTGGTGCGGGGGGGGGTATTGACCTGCGTTTAGGCAAGGAAGGCAAGCTAACCCGTCTGGACTCTGCCTCCTGCATTGTGCCTTTTTGTAAAGTTAAGATAAACATATACAACATCCCTGCTCCGACAACTCACTCACCAGCTTTTTAAGCTATCACTCTAGTAATTTCATGCAAAAGTATTCCCCCAGCACCACGTGGTGTACCCCAAATTGAAGTGATCTTTGATATTGACGCTAACGGTATCTTGAACGTTACTGCCAAAGACAAAGGTACTGGTAAGGAGCAGTCCATCAGTATTACTGGTGCTTCTACCTTGGATAAAGCCGAAGTTGAGCGCATGGTCAATGAAGCTGAGAGAAACGCTTCGACTGACAAAGAACGTCGTGAAAAAATTGACCGTAAAAACCAAGCTGATTCCTTGTCATACCAAGCAGAGAAGCAGTTACAAGAATTGGGTGACAAAGTTCCGGCTGCTGACAAGACCAAAGTTGAAGGTTTAATCAAAGACCTGCGAGATGCAGTCTCTAAGGAAGACGATGAGCAAATCAAGAAGGTCATGCCCGAACTGCAACAAGCACTCTTCGCAATTGGTAGCAACATCTATCAACAAGCTGGTGGCGGTGCTAACCCTGGTGCCGGTCCTTCTGACCCCTCTGATGGCGGCAGCGCTTCCTCAGCTGGTGGCGGTGATGATGTAATTGATGCTGATTTCACTGAATCTAAGTAGTTTTTCTTGTGTAGGGCTGCTGCCCTACTTACAATAAAAATGCTCATCCAAGAATCACTCTGGATGGGCATTTATTTTTTTTCACCAATTTATTTTATCGGTAAATACGCAATCCTACTGACCTTGGCTTTGAGTACGATTGTCCCAATAAATATATTGCTCTATTTTGTCTGCTCGGCAATTGCATATTTTATGTATTTATAAAGAAATTCATACAAAAATTCACAAGGTTTTAATAGCAAAATCTATTAAAAAATGGGAACACTATATATTAACAGCTAAGAGTTTGCGCTCTAGATGAACATACAAATAAATATGCGGCAGTGGTTTCCAGTTATAAGATGGTGGTTTTGGATTGCCATAACACTATCTTTTCCAATTGGGGCAGCGGGATGGGGACTCGTTCAATTACTACAGTTGCCAGAACTTCCTAACTGTTTATCTGAATCGAGTCAGGCTTCTTCCGCCTCGGTTTTCTATTGTGCTCAAGCGATCGCAGATGAACAAGATGCAGATAAATTGTATAAAGCAATAGAATTAGCCAACAGCCTACCTGAAGATCATCCACAACACGAAATGGCTGAACAACTTGTAGACAAATGGTCGCAGACAATACTGCGATTGGGTGAAAATGCCTTTCAACAGGGTGACATCGATAAGGCAGTTGACCTTGTCAAAGGAATTCCAACGAACGTTCCCAGCTATAAGTTAGTAGATAACAGAATTATACAATGGAAATCTGTATGGTCAAAAGCCTCGGAAATTTACGTAAATGCTGTAGCTAAACTGGAACAAGATGACCGAGATAATTCCTTTGCAGCATTGGCTACAGCCCGAGGTTTACTGAAAGTAGGTAACGATTACTGGGCAACAACAAAGTATCAAGAATTGGTAGCTCAAATTCAGGACGTGAAAGAGCAAAATGAAGAACGAGAGGCTAAGGAGGAAAAATACCGCCAAACGATAGCCAAAAAAGAGCCGGAGACGATAGAAAATTGGGACAAAGAGCAAGAAGCGCAAGATATCGCTTATCTGGAAAAAGCGCGTACCCTAGCAAATTCTGCCAAAGTTGAAGATATGATAGATGCCATTAGTGAAGCTAGTATGGTAAGTTATGGTCGGCACTATCAGGATGCACAAAAACTTATTGCCGTTATCAGACAAAATATAGACATTGCTGATGACCGTTCCTCTCTCGAACAAGCTAAAAAACTAGCAAGTCATAATGACTTACCATCTTTACAAATGGCAATTAATGAAGCAAGTTTAATTACAGAGGGACGTCCTCTTTATAAGGAAGCCAACGAGCACATTGCCAAGTGGAATGAGAAAGTCTTAAAGCTTCAATCTCAAACTCAGCCTAACCATATAACAGCAGGCAGCGAACAATTATCAGTGAACAGCGAACAGTGAATAGTTCTCAGCTGCCAGTCATAATTAATGTAGGGTGGGCAGTGCCCACTTTCCTGTATCGTTGGTGAGTCATGCCCACCCTACTAATGTTTTTACACCTTTTGACACATAACTTATGACTTTCTTACTGGCTATCGTAGTACTTGATAATTGGTAACTGAAAACTAAGTCAAATGGCATACCCACAAGCACCCTGGATACTTCAAGGCTACGCTATTGTAACAGGGCATTTAATAGATATTGACCGAGTGCGTCACCTCATACCAAAGGAGTTAGAAATTATTTCCGTGTTGCCCGGTAAAACCCTTGGTGGTCTGTACGTATCCTATTACGGTCAAGGGTCAGTGTTGGAGTATGGTGAGTTAATTGTTATTCCTGCCCTTGTGGGTTATCGAGGAACAATTGGTGGCTGGGTTTCCCATATATACGTAGACAACCCCGATTCAGTTGCTGGGGGTCGGGAAATTTGGGGATTACCTAAGGAAATAGCTGAGTTTACTTGGGAAAAAGGAGAACGGATTACCGTCCGCCAAGGAAGCCGGACATTATGCAGTCTGAATTACAAAAAACCATTTTTTGCTTGGCAACAGTGGTTAGGGGCATCAAGTTTCAGCGCCAAAAATTCTGATTTGCTTTGCTTCTCTGCTGACGTGGAATCGCGTATGGGGTTTATTGGTTCTAAGTTAGAAATCCCCGCTGAAAGCACTTTTTCTGAGATAAATTTAGGACAACCTTTCTCAACTGTTTGTGCCGAAAAAATGAGTTTGAGAGTTCGTGGACCTGAAGTTATTGGTCAACGAGAAATGGAGTACAGCTATCAGGAAGTTGGTTGATGGTGTTGTAGAGGTGGCATTGAGCCGAGATGGCGAGCGCTTATGTATCAAGCGATCGATACAATGGACTGGATTGACCTTCTCCCCACAACTAAAGTTGGGGGAAACACTTGGAAGGTAAAGATGAGCGGACAAGAATCTCATTAACAAATATGCTAAAGTTGGCATATTTTTAGAGCTTAAAGTCAAATGAACCGTTGTTCCTAGGATTGGCGAGAGTGCTTCCAGACTTTCCAGCTGTTGTATGTAAGTAAAGAAGTAGCACCACAAGCAAAAGGAATGCCACTTGGTATACCCGCAATAACCAATGCCAAACTCCCAACCCACAAGGTTAAAGAGTAAATAAATAAAACTGTTCTTCTGTGGGATAGCCCTGCCCGTAGCAGTCTGTGGTGTAAATGGCTTTTATCTGCAATAAAAGGTGATTTGCCCCGGAGAATTCGCAGCAGAATCACTGCGGACATATCTATAATTGGAACTGCCAGAATGAGAAAAGGTGATAGCACTGCAGTTACAGCAGCCGTTTTAACCAGACCAACTACACTCACTGCTGCTAGGGTAAATCCCATAAAATAAGCACCCCCATCTCCCATAAAGATTTGTGCGGGGTTGAAATTATAACGGAGGAAACCTAATGCTGCACCAGCAAGGGATGCAGCTATTAGGGCTGCTTCGGGTTGCTTCATAAATAACGCCACAACCAACAAAACGACAGCCGCAATTCCCGATACTCCAGCCGCTAAACCATCTAAACCGTCAATCCAGTTAATTGCATTGACCATTCCCACAAGCCACAGAATTGTAATGGGCAAACTCAACCAACCCAGGTGAACTAGCCCACCTGTAGGAATGCTCAAAAAATCTATACTTACACCTGCTTTCCATGCACCTGTCGCTACAAGTATTTGTATCAACAGGCGTGTCATGGGAGATAGATTTAACAAATCGTCTGCTAAGCCAATCAGAAAAAAGCCCACACCACCGAGGGTAACTCCCAAGATTTGCCATTCTTTTTCAGCTGACAAATTTCCAAATCCACTTAATCCCCAAACAATGAACAGGGAGGCAATAGTACCTGCGAAGATAGAAACTCCTCCTAAGCGCACCATCGGACGTTGATGGACTTTACGTTCATTCGGTTTATCTACTTGTCCGCTTTTGATGCCAAGGTTTTTAACATCAGGAGTTGTCCAGAGAACAACTACAGCAGCAACAAGAAAAGCAGTCAAATGATAAATTTGAGCAGACATTTGTAGATTCTCCTTTTAGAAAATTGGTTACACATTTTAATTAGCGGTAAATACAACATCAACCCAGTAATTAGAAGACAGGTAGCTGGAAGTGGGGAAGGTAGGAGTGGCGCTATAGTTGTAGATACCGTTAGATCCACTGTCACCGTTACGCAGTGCATATAAAGGCGGGCTATTTACTCCAGAATTTGTAAAGAAGTTCTCATCTTTAGAGTAGAAGCCGACATTAGTGTGGTAAGACGCTATGTAAACGGTATTGGCAGTAATTGCTACAGGAGTTGCAAAGTTGACTTGCTGCCAGCCGGAGGCAGTTTCGTTAGTAAAAGTTGCCCTCGCTAACTGCTGACCATTGCTGGTCCATAGGGTGCCAACGTGAGTTCCTGTATTTTGCGGTCCTTTGTAAAAGCGAAGCCCTGTAATGTATCCACTGACACTTGAGCGGAACTTCACACCCAATTCTACTGCCTGGGGATCGTTTGTGGTTACTAAACTAGGAACCGCCGTATTATTCCAAATACTTGTTGATGATGTGTTGCTTGTGGTAAATGACCAAGTCTTATTCTGTACCAAGGCATTGCCTGCCTGGTCTTTTACTCTTGGAGCGGTACTGCCCCCTTTAACAGTAGCAGTATAGGTTGTGGAAGTTGTCAGGGCACTATTTGGTGTAAGTGTAGCAGTGAGGTTTGCTGCATCATAGGTGATGGTGGCAGATACGAGTGTGTTGTTGGCATTGCTTAACTCAAAGGTGTTGCTGTTAATTGTGGCTGTATCCATCACTTCGCTAAAAGTAGCGGTGATGGTTGTACTGGGGCTGACACCAGTTGTGCTGTTATCAGGAGTGGTTGTTGTTACTGTTGGTGGGGTCGTGTCGGGATCGAGATTGGTCGTAAAGACTACGTCTACCCAATAGTTACTGGATTGGTAGGTGTTGGTGGGGAAGGCAGGGTTATTGCGATAGACGTACACACCGTTGGCACCACTCTCACCATTACGGAGTGCGTACAAGGGTGAACTATTCACACCCAAATTGGTAAAGAAATTTTCGTTCTTAGAGTATTTACCAACATTAGTGTGGTATGAGGCTACATAAACGGTGTTAGCAGTAATCTGTACTGGAGTCGCAAAGTTGACCTGTTGCCAACCTGAAGATGTTTCGTTGCTGAATGTCGCCCTCGCTAACTGTTGTCCAGAACTGCTCCATAAAGTACCAATGTGAGTTCCTGTATTTTGCGGTCCTTTGTAGAACCGAATGCCAGTGATGTAGCCATTCCGATCTGCACGGAATTTTACACCCAGTTCTGCTGCGTTTGAGTCCTGAGTTGTTATTAAACCGGGAGTTACGGAATTGTTCCAGATACTACACGGACAAGTACGTTCGCTGACAACGATCGCCATTTCTGTTGCAGGTGTTTGGATATTGCCGCTATCATCAATAGCACGGCTTTTAATGGTGACTGTGCCTACCGTTGTGGGTGTCCACGTGTAGCTCCAGTCAGCGCGACCATTTGCTGGATGCCATGTTGTTCCACCATCAACCGACACTTCAACACCACCAACAACACCACCTGTGTCGCTTGCGATACCAGTTATAACTACGGAATTATTAACCTGCACCGTCGTGCTTGCAGTTGGTGAGGTAATCGTTGAGGTAGGAGCCGTATTGTCAAAGCCAGCAGTTGCTAATTGCAAATTGGACTGGAGAGATGCGGGTTGTACACCCATATCAGCAAAGAGGTTAACGGTTGCTTGCTGCATACGCACATCTGGTGTTGCACCTGATGGTACGCGATCGTGATTGACATCCAAACCCCAAGACCATTGCACTGTTCCAGAACCAAACACTAAGGCACCACTGCTGTGTTTGTAAAGTGTCAAGTGGTGTGTAGCTGTACCGGGCGCAAAAGTGGCTCCGTAATCTTGAAGGACAGGGGCATTGTTTACAGTCCTTGTAGACATCCGAATCAAGCCTGAGGGTCGAAAGCCATTGTCTATATCTTCATCCCATTCGTAACCCAATGTGCTATCTGCTAGTGTGGCAGTAGTTCCTGGCGCAAGGTTTGCAACACTAGTATTGCGCCAGAAACGCATTTTGCCGTCTTCTGCTGGTACTTGAATCGCTGTGGTTGCTCCATCGTTGACTGTGAAGAGGGTACCTGTTACGGCGTTTTCCGGGCGACCGCCATCTTTTGGTGGGCTAAAGCGGGGGTCACGCCAAGTTCCAGTCCAAGTTGTTGGTTCTGGATCGATCTCAGCATTGGCTTTGGTCTCTTTGTAACAAACTAATGTGTGATAAGGTGTGTTAGACCCATCAATGCTGTTTTCCCAACGAGTTTTCCAATAAATCTCGTTACCACTGAAGAAGGCTAGATGAACACCTGTATTTCGGGCAGCTTCCACTTTACTACGCTGCTCACCAGACCAATACTCGTCGTGACCAACCGATAGGAAAACTTTATGATTGCGGATGAGGTCGCCAAAGCGATCGCTATCCACACCTGTAAAATAGCTAACATCATATCCGTTAGCCTCCAACCAACGCACCATTGGGTATTCAGCGTTGAATAACCAATCTTGACCGTTATCAACTATACGTGTATTGAAGGGACGATTGTAACTGACTTTGTATGCTCGACCTGCTGGCGAGCCTACATAGAGACTATTGTCACCGTAGTTGTTATATGCTTGCCAGGTTGTATCGGAAGTTTGAAAAAGTAAATCAGAAGTGCTGGAATCATCTCGGACAATGAAGACTATGTGGCTGGCTCCACTAGTATCAGTACGCACTGCCTTGGCAAAGTAAATTCCCGACGTGGCATCTGCTGGAACATTCCATGATGCAGATACCCCCCAATTGCCACAATCAATCAGCCCAGTGGTTGTGTCATTGATGCAGTTTGGCTGGCTGGGAGTCTGGTTTTGCGGTACGTTAACTGTTGCTACTTTACGAGCACCTCGACCGCCGTAGTACCCCATACGATAGATATCAAGGCGATAACTTGGAGCAGTGGTTTTGATTTTGAAGGAAACAGTTTGCCCTCGGTTAACACTAATGTCAGTGGCAAATCCTTGAATGGTTGAGTCCCCAATGCCGCTAATATCCCACTCAGATGCAGGATTACCAGCTTGACAGTTTTCAGCAACAATTGAGTTAGCAGGGGAAGTGCAGGGATCTGCAGCCAGCACTTTTTGCATTGGCAGGCGATCGCTCACATTCAGTTGTAATACAACTAGAATTGCAAGCACCATCAGCAGTATGTTATTACCCAGCTTCTTCATTAAGAGTTAGCCTCCTTTGCGGAGAAGTTGCAAGTATTAAAAGCATTTGTATATCTGACTGTTTATAGATAAATGGCTGAATGTAGAGACGTTGTGTATAACGCCTCCACATTGTTAACGACTAGTTGGGAGTGAACACAACATCCACCCAATAGTTACTTGACTCATAAGCGGAATTAGGGAAAATAGGGCTTGCACTGTATCTATAAATACCATTGCTACCACTTTCACCATTACTAAGCGCATACAAGGGTGGGTTATTGACACCGGAACTGGTAAAGTAATTCTCATCTTTAGAGTAGTAACCCACAGTCGTATGGTAGGACGCCACGTAAACTGTATTTGCCGTAATTGCTACAGGAGTTGCAAAACTGACTTGTTGCCACCCAGAGGTAGTTTCATTGGTAAAGGTTGCCCTAGCTAATTGCTGACCGCTGCTGCTCCACAGGGTGGCAACGTGAGTTCCCGTATTTTGCGGTCCTTTGTAGAAGCGGATACCAGTGATAGAGCCATTCACGTTTGCACGGAACTTCACACCCAGTTCCACTGCATTTGAGTCATTTGTCGTCACAATAGCAGGAGTTGCCGTGCTATTCCAGATACTAGATGATGATGCCGTACCTGTCGTAAATGACCATGTATAGTTTTGCGCTAAAGCGTTGCCTGCTTGGTCTTTCACCCGTGGGTCTGTGCTACCACCTTTGATTCTCGCAGTATAGGTGGTGGAAGTTGCTAATTGACTGCTGGGTGTGAGAGTGGCAGTGCGGGTTGTAGCATCATAAGTAACAGTGGCAGATACCAGTGTATTATTCGCATCATACAACTCAAATGTACTGGTGTTGATTGTGCCTGCATCCATCCCTTCGCTGAAAGTGGCGGTGACGGCTGTACTCGTGCTGACACCAGTTGCACTGTTGTTAGGAGTTGTTGCACTGACTGATGGTGGCGTAGTGTCAGGCGCAAGACTGGTGGTAAATACTACGTCTACCCAGTAGTTACTAGATTTGTAGGAGCTGGTAGGGAACGTAGGGTTAGCATTGTAGATGTATACCCCATTGCCGCCATTCACCCCGTTTGCTAAAGCACGCAGGGGAAGGTTATTAACTCCAGAATTCGCAAAGAAATTTTGATCGGCTGCATATCGACCAACGTTGGTGTGGTAAGACGCTACGTAGACGGTATTGGCTGTAATCTCAACTGGAGTAGCAAAGTTGACTTGCTGCCAACCTGACGATGTTTCGTTGCTGAATGTTGCCCTCGCTAGTTGCTGCCCGGTACTGCTCCAGAGAGTGCCAACGTGAGTCCCCGTGTTGCCACTACTCTTGTAGAAGCGGATACCAGTTATATAACCATTCAAATCCGAGCGGAACTTGACGCCCACTTCGACAGCACTGGAATCTGCTTCTGATGGATTTGTTGGTGTTGCCGAATTATTCCATATGGTACACGGTTGGTCGGGAGCACAGGGTAAATTTCCTGTAGTGAATGACCATGTGTAATTAGTAGCTAACGCATTGCCTGCCAAATCCGTGATACGCGGATCTGTTGTCCCGCCTTTGAGAGTGGCAGTATAGGTTGTATTTCCAGCTAATAAGTTTGTTGGTGTCAGTGTTGCGGTGCGGTTTGTCTCGTTATAGGTGACTGTTGCACTCACCACTGCGTTTGCTGGGTTGCGTAATTCAAAAGTGTTGGTGTTGATTGTTGCTGTGTCGATCGCTTCGCTGAAAGTGGCAGTCACACTCGTCCCAATTGCCACGTTTGTCGCGCTATTGTTGGGCGATGTTGAAGTGACCGTTGGAGACACAGTATCTGCTGAGTATGTGGCAACGTATGAACCTGTGTCGCCTGGAAACTTTGCATAGACAATGCCTTTGATTGTTTCTGTTGTATAGCTTACTGGAGTGCCATTACGTGTAATCGAGTTGAGGGGCGCACCGCCAACTTGATTTGGTAACATTGCCTGCAAACCATTTGCACCCGTTCCCTTGGTAATGGTAAAGCTCAAAGTGCTGTTGTTCCAGACTAATGAACCAAAGGAGGAACTATTTCGACCATCAAGCCAAGTTAGTATCTGACGAGCGGAGACAATAGATACGCCACGAGTTTTGGCAGAGTCAACAACTGCATCAGACACTGATGAGTTGACGGTATCGGTATGGGCGTTAACATTGAACACACCGTAATATCCCTCTGTCCCAAGCGCTCGATCTAACAGAGTATTG
This sequence comes from Scytonema sp. NUACC21, assembly GCF_054684315.1. Lineage (NCBI taxonomy): Bacteria > Bacillati > Cyanobacteriota > Cyanophyceae > Nostocales > Scytonemataceae > Scytonema > Scytonema sp. NUACC21. Next base: position 112,076 of record NZ_BAAFZH010000082.1, read on the forward strand.
ACAGTATATGGGTATGACTGTCCCGACTCATCGGTCATCTGAGTGTTTGCCTGATAGACGTCGAAAATTGTTCCATCAGTCTCGGCTAAACGCATAGGCATACCGCTACCGGTGAAAAATCCCGGACGGTCAACAACCCACGAAGGCGGCCAATAATAATAGGTGGTGTTAAGCCGTATCCCTTTGTTCTGTTCTACTTGTGCCAAGCTATCCCAGTCACTCCATACTAAGCAATGCAGCCTTCCAGTTGATGGCGCGGGTACACTTGGGAACTTTGTGCTAAAGTCACTGAGTTCGTTGGTGTAAAAAGTGTTTATTGAAGTAGATGTGAAATCCGAACAGTTGGTATTTGTGTGTAAGGAAATTTCAAAGCCTTCTGCTTCGTAGGCAGCTGCTTCAGCATTAGTCAAGGGCATACTGGGAGTGGGATAGACATATGAAGTTCCTCGAATGCACTCCCAATTCTCTACAGAACAACCAGGGGGACTATTTGCTTTAAACTGCTCAAAACGTCCTCCTGTTCCACCATTTGCATGATCGTCCCCAGTCATCAGTACAACCGCTTTTTTGCCGTTGGGCAAATACCAGAAGCGTGGTAGCGGTTTTTTAGAAAGATTCATCGTGATGATGAGGTTTGCCAGTAAACGCTGTTGCTCATCTGCTTGAGGTATGGCAACTCTGTTGAGGTCAATCCAGTCTGTCTGGGAACCTCCAAAGAACATATCATCGGAGCGAATCGGGGAAAATCCATCACGCTCTTGTCCTGCCCAAGCAGGGTTTCCTTGACGGGTGTAGACGATTGAACGTGCTAAGTCGTAGGTGAATGCAGCTGCCTTTCCACCATTGCTACCAACATTACGTAGTGTGACAGCTGGGTTAGAAGTTGATGTTGTCGCATTTGTGTAAAGTGTAGCAACGCTGGTAGCACCGTTTAAAGTATAGCGATCGGCAGATCCGTGGAATTGAATAGTCTGGTTAACAATTCCATTGCCGGGGGCTTTTGAGGTGTCTACAAGCAAATATCCTTCTGAGAGAGTGTTTCCTGTATCTGTTAACCCAAACAGGCTAGCAAGTTGCTTGTCAGGATGCATGGCGATCAGATTGCCACCACTGTTTACCCAGTCACTGAACATTGTCACCTGCCCGGAGGTGAGACCCATATCGGCAAGGATAACAACATCATAGGCGGCAAGGGTTGCTGGCGAAACTGATGAAATGTTGCTAATATTGAAGTAGTTTAAACCTTCATTTCGTAGAATTTCAGCGTAGTAATCACCAAAGGGGTTGGAAGAACTAGTTACGATGAGGATAGGTCCACCTGGTGGTGATGGCAGCGACGCCATCAATGTCTTGCCCGAAAATCTTGTACTCGCTTTATTGATTAAAGGTTGGGATTTTTGAATTTTTTGGATTTTTTCTTTGTTTTGCTGTCTTTGACTTTGAGCAGGTACTTGAATGGTTTGTTTCTGTTGACCTTTGAGTATGTCCCACAGAACGATCGCACCTCCATCATCTCCACTGGCTAAGATATCACCATTTGTGGGGTTAAAGGCAAGTCCGCGAATTGACTTGTTACCTTGAAGCGTACCAAGTGGTGTACCGCTTGGTATATTCCATAAGAAAATTTTGCCGTCGTTATCCCCTCCAGCTAAAACGACTCCACTTGCGTTGAAAGCTACTGCCCTGATTCGTTTGGTGGGTCCTTTAAGAATCTGATTCAAAGTACCACTTTCCACATCCCACAGTCGGATAGTGCCATCATTACTAGCACTAGCCAACAGTGTTCCATTTGGGCTGAAAGCAACGGAAGTTACACCATCTGTGTGACCGAGCAGCACTTTGCGTTTTTTACCCGTTTCTAAGTCCCATAAGATAATTGTTGTGTCTTCACTTCCACTCGCTACAGTCTTTCCATCGGGACTTACGGTAACACTGTTGACAAAGCCATCATGCCCTTCGAGAACCTCCAGCAGTTTGCCAGATTGTGTGTCCCATACATCAACTCGGGTATCCTCGGCTCCAGTTACTAAAATCCTTCCATCCTGGCTCACGGCAATGGTTCTAGGTGGGTTTTCGTGTGCTTGCAGAATGTTAGTTTCTTCTCCCGTGTCTGGCTTCCATAACCGAGCTACGCTATCTCTGCCCACACTGCCTAAGATATTACTTTGTGGATTGAAGGCAACTCCGGTGACGGGAGTATTTAGGTGTCCTGGTAGGGTTCTTTTTTCTTTTCCAGTCTGTGGGTCAAATATTAAGATTCGACCATCCTGAATTCCACTCGCTAAGTTGGCTCCATCCTGACTAAACGCGATCGCTGTTACGCTAATAGCATTCTCCGACGATGTTTTCTGCGCCAGGGTATAGCCATTTATCTGACCAAAGAAGAGTACTAGCAGTAAACTACAGCAGAAAAGGGATAAGTACTTTAAATGTCTCCTCATGGTTCCATGTCCTTATCAATCCTTACTTTTTGTTATATGAAATGTTGAAAATCAAGACTAATGGGTTATCAATATCAGTAAAAATTGCTAGCTTCACGAGCTAAATATGTAGCAGGAAAGCAGCGATCGCTACTCATCGCTTAACCCTAGCAGGCAGTTTTCCCTTCGTTGCAAAAAGACAATATGTAAAACTGTTTATTAGAAACACACCAATTGTTTTATGGCAGGACAACCCATCCTATTAGCTACAACGGGAACTCCAAGGGACAGTGTTTTTTGCAATGTGTTGGCTTTACAAGACAATCTAATGACCACCTAAGAATGATTTTAAAATACAATTATTTAAATTTAATTAAAGTCTTGACTTAATATATTTAAAATTCTAGTAAAACGAGCGCATATCTTCCGAAGGTTTCCATTTCTTATGATTATTTTAATGATAATAATTACATTTTTGCTGTTTCTATAGAAATGCGATCGTCATTATTTGTTTGATATAAATTAATAAGTTTTGATAAATAATGTGCGATCGCCCAATGCCAAGCTACCCCCTTTCTTAATTGACAGAATCTAAAATCAGGAAGGGGGTATTTTATTTTTAACTTGAACCGTGTAGAGTTAATATCGAGTTGGATTCCAACTTTCTAAGGTTGGGCTTTCTAGCTTTCTTTGCTTAATCAGTTGAGCGGGGTTACCTGCATAAACTGACATTGGTTCTAAGGAACGCCCAGTCACCCCGCCAAGAGCTAATACGGCTCCCCGTCCAACGGTGACTCCCGGTCCAATTGTTGACTTGGCTGCAATCCAGCTACCTTCTTGAATATAGATGGGAGCAGTTATCAGTTTAAAATCCGGATGGCTCCAGTTATGATTGCCGGTACACAGGTAGACGCCTTGAGAAAGACAAACATGGCTTTCGATAGTGACATGAGCTAAGTTATCAATCCAAGCGACTTAATATTGAACGCTTAGCACCCCTTGCACGTAGTTGTGGTTTTGACATTCAAATTTCCAGGTGCAAGATGTGAGGTATGAGCCTCAATTCATTTAATTTCTTGATGCTCATACTTCGGGGCTACCTGCCTCCCGCGTATTTAAGGTGTGCTACCGCTTGGAGTCACAGCCTCGTAGTTCGCTTAATCTCCTCAATTGCCGTATCAGATAGTGAAGCAGTTGCTGGCGGTGCATAAGAGTGCATTGGCTCTGGGACAATGGTGGAACTAGCATCCACTGCGTCAGAGTCGTTAATTGATAAGTTTGACTTATTGCTATTTTCTGCCGTGCCGTTGGAAGAAGAGTTTTTAAAATGCTGGTCAAGGTCGGTTTGATCGGAGAAGAAAATCGGAGCTGAAATTAATAAATTATTTAAATCATTGTTAAAATTATAGAACTTATGCATTGACAAAAAGAGTGATATGTGCATTGACCTATATCAAAATTTAAAATGCGATCGCGAATCAGTAGAGGCAATGAAATGGCAGATAATACTTAATGTTGGGTAGATTTAGTTAAAATATCTGTCCTAAGGAATGACTTTGATGCTCTTTATTTTTTATTTATAAACACCCTCCAAGTCCTCTGGTGCTACCCATTCAATCAGAACGCAAGGCTGAACACGGTACGTATCACAAATCTTTAATGTTGCTCCCAAAGAAGAAGGACTCACTTCCAAATATAATTCCTTGCATCTACATTTATATTTTATTAATATTTAATCAAATTAGCTAAAACCCGTTGTGGTTCTAAATAGATGATTCCAGATACGACTTTAGACATTTATATATTAGTAGATTTACATTGAAAATGACTGAAATTATCCTATAAAGTTTCAGTTTTTAAGGTGAAAGTGTAATTCAGAAAAATTTGTGAATATACAGGAGATGAAGATGGTTGTAATAATATCCAAGCATCAAAGTGAAGTAGCTGGATATAAATATCAAGTAGAACCAGGAAATTATCGTCCTTTGGGTTCCCTTCCAGATGAAAATGGAGTCAATTTTTCAATTTTTTCAGAGCATGCTACATTTGTTGAGTTATTACTGTTTGATAAGCATGATGATTTGGAACCTATACAAATTATTGAATTAGATCCAAAAATTAATAAGACATTCCACTTTTGGCATACATATGTCAAGGGATTGAAACCAGGTGCGGCTTATGCATATCGAATTGATGGACCTCAGAATTTACATGGAGCAGGACATCGCTTCAATAGAAATAAAGTACTCATTGACCCCTATTCTAAAAGCAATAGCAATGTTCTTTGGAACCGTGTAGATGCTGTAGGACCGCAAGACAACCTGTCTACCTCAATGCGTAGCGTGGTCATCGACATCTCGGATTATGATTGGGAGGGTGACCGTCCTCTTAATCGACCAATGAGTGAAACGATTATTTATGAGGTACACGTTGGTGGATTTACTAAATCACCTACTTCAGCTTGTAAATACGGTGGTACTTTCTACGGAATTATTGAGAAAATTCCTTATTTAAAGGAGTTAGGAATTACAGCAGTTGAACTGTTGCCAATATTTGATTTTGATGAAAAGAGTGTTGTCCGAGAGGTTAATGGTAAGGTACTAAAAGACTACTGGGGATACAACCCCCATAGCTTCTTTGCTCCTGAGGTCTCGTATTGCGCGTCTCCTACTGCAAGAAGCCCGATTAGAGAGTTTCGGGACATGGTTAAGGCATTGCATAAAGCAGGGATTGAAGTCATTTTGGATGTGGTTTTTAATCACACTGATGAAGGTAATCATTTAGGACCAACTTTTAACTTCAAGGGAATCGACAATAGCATTTACTATCACCTCGTACCCTTTGATAAGCAGTACTACATGGATTACTCCGGATGTGGAAATACTCTCAACTGCAATCACCCTATGGTGCATAAGCTGATAGTGGATTGTCTGAAATTCTGGGTTAAGGAGATGCATGTTGATGGTTTCCGGTTTGATGAAGGTGCTATCCTATCTCGGGGACAAGATGGACAACCAATGGCACATCCACCACTCATTTGGCACATTGAAACATCTGAACTCCTTGCAGAAAGCAAAATCATTACTGAGGCTTGGGATGCTGCTGGGCTTTATCAAATTGGCAAGTTTCCTGGATATCGTTACGCGGAATGGAATGGACATTTCCGAGACGACATTCGGCGTTTTGTGAAAGGCGATCCAGGACTGATTGGAGCAGTCGCTTCACGTATTGCTGGAAGTGCCGATCTCTACGAATATCACGCGCATTTACCAACCAATAGTATAAATTTCATTACTTGTCATGATGGATTTACCCTTAATGATTTAGTCTCTTATAATGACAAGCACAATGAAGCCAATGGGGAAGATAATCGAGATGGTATTAATGACAATTTGAGTTGGAATTGTGGCGTAGAAGGAGAAACTGACAATCCAGAAATTAATGTATTGCGTCGGCAACAAATTAAAAACTTTGCGTCTATTCTCTTGCTCTCTCAAGGTGTGCCTATGATTCTGGCAGGGGATGAAGTGAGACATACGCAAAAAGGTAATAATAATGCTTACTGTCAAGATAATGAAATAAGTTGGTTTGATTGGAACCTTTTGGAGAAAAACTCAGACATATTTAGGTTCTTCAAACTGATGGTAAATTTCCGGAAGTCTTATTGCAAAGCTGCCTTACGCCGCCACCATTTCTTCAGTGGTGAAGTTAATGAACGCGGTTTAGCAGATATTTCTTGGCATGGTTGTCAGTTATTTAGCCCTGGTTGGGGTGATCCTAATGCCAGATGCCTTGCATTTACCTTGGCAGGGTTTAACGGAGCAGTAGATATTCATGTCATGCTCAATATGTACTGGGAAGACCTCAACTTTGAACTGCCTTTTCTTATGGATAGAGAATGGTACAGAGTTGTAGACACTGCAGAGCCTTCTCCTATGGATATTAAGGAACCGGGTGAAGAAATTTTGTTTTCAGATGCAGTTTACCCTGTTAAAGCTCGTAGCGTTGTCGTGTTAATTTCCAAATAATTTCCAGGGAAGTCATTTATACTTGGGTGTCAGTTTTATGAGTCATTTGGGTTTTTCATTCTCGGATTTGATTGCGGGTTATATCACCGATTTTGATCCACAAAAGGGAGGTTTAGGAACTTTTAGTCTTACAACAACAGACCAAAGGCAATTTGAGGTCGCACTGACTTCAATGACCTCTGCAGAGTTAGTACGCAATCTGGGGGAGCCTTACTACGACTGTACTAGCCTCATTGGATCTATGCTGGTTCCACATCGCTATGTTTTTGTGTATGGCATTTTCTATCCTGAGACAAATTCATACAAGTTTGAAGCAAAGCATATAGCGTTTCTCGGTCGGACAGAAAGTGATTATCTTTTTGAAAAACCAGATTGGTGGGTCAATCAAATACGCAACCTTGCCAATTTTTACATGAAAGCGCAGTTTGAAGATGGCGAAATTGACTATCGGAAATATCGTACAGGTATAGGCTTGATTGGGACAAAGGATGGAAGTAATCGTCAAGAAACCGATACTATTTCGCGCTTAGTTTACGGTTTTGCCACAGCTTATATGCTGACTGGAGACGATCGCTATCTAGAAGCGGCTGAGAAAGGAACGGAATACCTACGCGAACATATGCGCTTTGTTGATGAGGGCGAAGGAATTTGTTATTGGTATCATGCAGTTGATGTGAAGCCAGATAACAGCGAGCAGAAAATATTTGCTTCAGAATTTGGCGATGATTACGATGCTATCCCCGCGTATGAGCAGATTTATGCGCTAGCTGGTCCGACTCAGACTTATAGAGTCACGGGTGACCCGCAAATCCTAAGTGACATTGAGTTAACTGTCAATCTATTTAACCGCTATTTTCTGGATAAAACGGATAAGGGGGGGTTTTTCTCACACATCGATCCGATTACTCTAAGCCCTTACTCTGAGAATTTGGGGCACAACCGTGCGAAAAAGAACTGGAACTCGGTAGGAGATCATGCTCCAGCCTATCTGATAAATCTTTGGTTGGCAACTGGGAAAGATGAATATGCCGATTTACTTGAGTACACTTTTGACATTATTGAGAAGTATTTCCCGGACGATGAGCATAGCCCATTTGTCCAAGAGCGGTTTTATGAGGATTGGAGCCACGATACTACATGGGGATGGCAACAGAATCGAGCCGTTGTGGGTCATAACCTTAAAATTGCTTGGAATATAATACGTATGTACCATATAAAGCCCAAAGAAAAGTATGTGGCTTTAGCAGAAAAGATTGCAAAAATCATGCCTGGAGTTGGTAACGACCAGCAGCGTGGAGGATGGTATGACGTGTTAGAGCGTGTTTTAGAACCAGGGCAAGAAGTACACCGCTTTGTTTGGCATGACCGTAAGGCTTGGTGGCAGCAAGAACAGGCTATCTTGGCTTACTTAATACTAGCTGGGTCATTAAGTAATTCTGAATATCAACGTTTGGCTCGTGAAGCGGCAGCTTTTTATAATGCATGGTTTTTGGATCATGACGCAGGGGGTGTTTACTTTAATGTTTTGGCGAATGGGCTTCCTTATTTATTAGGAAACTTAGAGCGCGGTAAAGGTAGTCATTCAATGAGTGGTTATCACACATTTGAGTTAGCTTATTTAGCGACAGTTTATACAAACCTGCTTATTACCAAAGAGCCAATGGATTTATACTTTAAGCCAAAACCAGGCGGTTTTAAAGATAATATTTTGCGGGTTGCACCAGATCTTCTTGTCCCTGGTAGTGTGCTCATTGGCGAAGTGTGGATTAATGGACAACCATATTTTGACTTTGATGCTGAAAATCTAACCGTCAAGTTGCCTACTGCTCAGGAGGAATTAAAAGTTCAAGTGAGAGTTCTCCCAACTCAGTTGTCTTCTCACGCAACTTTACTGGATGTTACTAAGGATACTGTTAAGATATCCTTAGCCGGTTTACTTGATGTAAATGCTGTACGACTGTTTGAGAGAGAATTGGAAAAAGCAACAACTCAGCCAATTAAACGCCTTGTTTTGTTGCTGTACAATTTGAAATGTGTGTCTAGTGATGGTTTGCGAGCTTTCATTTTCAAGAAGCAAAAGCTAGGTGCTGATATTGAAATTTATTTGGTTGGCGCGTCCGAGCGAATAAAGCATATCTTGAAAATGAGTGGATTTTGCGAGGGTGTTGTTTTGTTGGATAACCACGAAACTATCGAAATGGCAAGAGCATAAATTCTGTTGCCAAAATTTCTTTGAGCGTTTCCCTACCTTTTGTGACTCCAACAATTCGTGTCTTGCACGCCCGCCGTGAACTTAAAGTTCCGGCTGAAAGCCTAAACTCGTTAAGAAGGGTTGAAATCTTTATTTAGTAAACATTTTAGTTAGTTTTAACTGGCTTGAGCTTTTAGCCCAAAATTTTTTCAGGGCGGATTATGGGGAAGGTGCAAGATGTAAGACAAGTGAAAGCAACATCAATATAACTTGTAATTTTATAGTCACCAAATAAAAAGGAGGGATTGTAATTGCGTAAAGCTTTATCATCTAAACCCACGTTGATTACGGTGGATGACGATCCTGAAGTTCTACGGGCAGTAGAGCGCGATCTGCGACAGGAATATGGTAAGCACTTCCGGGTATTGCGAGCGGATTCAGGTTCCACAGCTTTGACAATACTACAGGAGCTGAAATTACGCAACCTGACGGTAGCTTTATTTCTGGTAGACCAACGCATGCCAAATATGACTGGTTTGGAGTTCCTACAACAGGCAATGGAATTCTTTCCAGAGGCTAAACGTGTTTTACTGACAGCGTATGCAGATACTGATGCTGCTGTCCAAGCAATTAATAAAGTTAAGATTGATTACTACCTCTTGAAGCCATGGCATCCCCCACAAGAGAGCTTGTATCCTGTTCTCAACGATTTGCTTGATGATTGGCAAGCTTCGTTCCATCCACCATTTGAAGGTATTCGTGTCATCGGTTTTCGTTGGTCACCTCAGTTACATCAAGTCAAAGACTTTTTGAGTCGCAATCAGGTGCCCTATCAGTGGTTAGACATTGAGAATGACATAGAAGCGTACCGCTTAATGACCTACGCCGAATGTGGTACCGCAGATATGCCACTTGTGCTTCTTCCTGATGGTTCACATTTGGTCAAACCGACGAATGTTCAAATTGCACAGAAAATTGGGCTCTTGACGTCAGCTAAATTACCATTTTACGACTTGGTGATTGTAGGCGCTGGGCCAGCTGGTTTAGCAGCTGCGGTTTACGGAGCATCTGAAGGACTTAGCACAGTCATGATTGAGAGAGAAGCTCCTGGAGGTCAAGCAGGGATGAGTTCTCGGATAGAGAATTACTTGGGCTTTCCTATTGGTCTTTCTGGAGGAGAATTGACTCGACGTGCTGTGGTTCAAGCGAAAAGGTTTGGTGTAGAACTCCTCTCACCGCAGGAGGTGATTAGTGTTCGTGTTGAAGATCCGTATCGGATTATTAAGCTAGCTAATGGGAGTGAATTAAGTTGCCGTGCATTGATTGTTGCAATTGGGGTTTCTTATCGCCAGCTTGAAGTACCCGGTATCAAACATTTGACAGGGGCTGGTGTCTATTATGGTGCTGCAAAAACGGAGGCGCTTGCTTGCAGTGGAGAGGATATCTTTATAGTTGGTGGGGCAAACTCAGCAGGACAAGCCGCTATGTACTTTTCTCGGTACGTCCGTAGTGTGACTATTTTGGTACGTGGTCATTCCCTATCTAAAACTATGTCACACTATCTCATCGCTCAAATAGAGGCAACTGAGAATATTAGGGTTATGTCCCATTGCTGTATTGCCGAAGTTAAAGGGGAGGAACGTCTTGAAGCAGTCACAATTGCTAATATCAAAACTGGCGAAAAGCAAACGCTTTGTGCAAATTCGCTGTTCATTTTTATTGGCGCAGTACCCCATACCAGTTGGTTAGACGGTCTTTTGGAACGAGATGAGCATGGTTTTATCTTGACTGGATCGGATTTAATCCGCAATGGACATCGTCCCAAAGGATGGATGTTGAATCGAGAACCCTATTTACTGGAAACGAGTGTTCCTGGTATTTTTGCAGTGGGAGATGTACGCTGTAAATCGGTAAAACGAGTCGCCTCAGCAGTCGGAGAGGGTGCGATCGCTGTCCAATTCGTTCATCAATATCTTGGTGAAACGTAGTTGTACTGTTTAAAAACCTTTTTGCAAAGTTGGCTAAATAATTTGGACTTGTTTCCAAAGAATGGTTCTTGTAGTTGCGTTTAAAGTTTTTTAAGCTGTTATCAGAGACTAATAAATAAACAGTCTATGGTAATTCCACCTAAGAATCTAGAGCTTTGAGGAAATATAACTAATATGATACCTAGATCGCTTGGAGGGAAGAAAATTGCAATCCTCGTTGAGAGCGAGTTTATCCCCGAAGAAATTGAGTGCTACCATCGGCGCTTTCAGGAACTTAAGGCAGATGTACATTTTATGTCCAGACTATGGGGCAAACCCAGTGTTCGCTTCTTCAGTGATACTGAAGAGGGAAATATACCCCAAACATTGGAAGTCCAAATAGATTTTCAGAACGTAAACATTAACGACTACGCTGCTGTTATTATAGCCGCAAACTATACCAGTGTACGTCTGCGTTACTTCGAGCCGCCATCAGGGTCTGCGATTAGCCCAGAACAAACCCGTACCGCACCCGCAGTTCAATTTTTTGCACAGGCAATGGCAAATCCTAAGATTGTCAAAGGTGCGTTGTGTCATGGGCTATGGTTGTTGACACCAATGCCAGAACTACTTGAGGGGCGTCGAGTTATCTGCCACGAGGTCGTTCTTGCAGATATTATGAATGCGGGTGCAACCTATGTATCGTCACCTTTAGGTGTAGTGGTCGATGATGACCTTGTGACTGGTCGTTCAAAAAACGAGGTTGAAGCATTTGTTGATGCCATAACCGAAAAAATTCAACAAATTGCTACTGCAACGAATCGCTTTACTACCAGAAAGTCAGTCACTCCTCTGGCAAGAATAAGAAGTGCAAGCTAAGTAGTTTGAAAACAATTCATAAGGCAGCGATTTTATGAAAAAGATTTTGACAATTTTATCAGAGTGGGGCTATTGGGGTGAGGAACTTGTAGGTCCTTTAGAGGCTTTCGATGCTGAGGGATATCATGTTGACTTTGCAACGTCAACGGGAAAGAGACCAGTAGCACTTCCTCCTAGCATGGACCCTTTCTATATTGACCCTCCCTTGGGCAAAACAGTGGTTTCTGAGGAAATGGCAGAGAAGGTTAAGAGGCTAGACGAATTAAGTAACCCTCGCTTGGACAACCCAATTATACTGTCGAAGTGGTTACCGAATAGACCTTACTGGAGTTCTCCAAGATTTCTGCGGGAAATGGAAGCTTATTACAGAGCGCTTGATGAAGTGCAGAAAGATTTGGAACAATACGATGCTCTCCTCATAGTAGGTGGTAGCGGGCCAATTGTCGATTTAGCAAATAACCATAGAGTTCACGACCTCATCCTCAGTTTTTATAAAGTCGGAAAGCCAATTGCAGCAGAATGTTATGGTGTAGCGTGTCTTGCCTTTGCTCGTGACCTTGGAGACAGGAAAAGTCTCATTTGGGGTAAGCACGTCACAGGTCATTGCAAGGAATACGATTACCTGGATGGAACTGGATTTGTAGGAACTGATATCAATATTGGTCCACCTCCATATCCTCTGGAATATATTTTGCGCGATGCAACAGGGCCAGATGGAGGCTTCCACGGTAATTTTGGGAAAGAAATCTCTGTTATTGTTGACTATCCGTTTATTACTGGTCGCTCTACTCCAGATTCTTACACGACTGGAAGGAAGTTAGTAGAAGTCTTAGAAAAGGGACTGACAAGATACGGGTGGTAAGTTTGACTGAGCCAAGCTTTAGCAGGTCAAATTTTACGACCATACCATAAGTTGAGTTTTTTGCAATCAAATATGGGAGCAGTTTTGTGAGTGTCGCAACAAAACAGACTATTTTGAAGGAAGTAGAAAATAAACCAACCAGGAATGGTTGTTCTGCTGTCATTGAACAACTTCTTGCAGATGGCATACGTTATATATTTGGAAACCCAGGTACGGTCGAAGAAGGGTTGCTCGATGCCATGGGTGACTATTACCCAGATTTTAGATACATCTTTGCATTGCAGGAGACAATTGCAATAGCTGCTGCAGACGGCTATGCTCGCGCTACAAAAAAACCAACGGCTGTGCAACTTCACAGTGGAGTTGGTGTGGGGAATGCAATTGGTGTGCTTTACCAAGCAATGCGCGGTCATGCTCCACTAGTAGTGCTTGCTGGAGAAGCTGGTATCAAATACGATGCCATGGATGCTCAAATGGCTGCTGACCTTGTGAGTATGGCAAAGCCCGTGACAAAATGGGCAACACGGGTAGTCCATCCTTCTTCTGTTTTACGTGTGTTGCGGCGAGCCATTAAGATAGCTGCTACACCCCCTATGGGTCCCGTGTTTGTCTCTTTGCCAATGGATGTACTGGATGCTCCTAATTACGAAGCAGTCATTCCGACTTCTTTTCCAGAAACACGAGTTGCTCCTGAAGATGACCAAATCACCAAAGCTGCAACTATTCTGACTAATGCATCTGAGCCATTGATTATTGTGGGCGATGGGGTGGCATTTTCTGATGCACAAGCTGAACTCACCCGTGTAGCTGAACTCATCGGCGCTCAAGTCTGGGGTGCAGATTCATCCGAACCAAACATAAGCGCTACGCATCCTTTGTTTGGAGGATTACTAGGTCATATGTTTGGTGAGGACAGCCATCGCATTACATCACAAGCAGATGCAATCTTAATTGTTGGAACCTACGTTTTTCCTGAAGTCTTCCCTGCTCTGTCTGAGGTTTTTGCTCCTGGAGCAAAAGTTATTCACATAGACTTAGATACTTACGAGATAGCGAAGAATTTCCCAGTCAATTTTGCACTGCTTGGCGATCCAAAAACCACGCTTGCTAAATTAGCTGTTGCCCTTGAGACAACTATAACAGCTGAAAAAAAGGAGGTGGCGAATGAAAGATGTGCTTTAATAGAACAGACTAAGCAACTAAAGTTAGCTTCTGTTCTTGAAGCTGACAAGGCTGTTCGTGATTCAGTACCTCTGCATATGACACGTTTTGCAGAGGAGCTAGCTGCTTTGTTACCACCAGATGCCATTATCTTTGATGAAGCTATTACCAATTCTCCCGAACTATGCCGGTACATACCACCAACAAAGCTAGGACACTACTTTCAAACCAGAGGTGGTTCGCTAGGTGTTGGTATTCCTGGAGCAATTGGTCTTAAGCTAGCTCATCCAGATAAGACTGTGATTGGATTCACAGGTGATGGTGGCAGTATGTACACTATTCAAGCTTTATGGACAGCTGCACACCACAATATCAATGCTAAGTTCGTTATCTGCAACAACCACAGCTACCAAATACTGAAGCTGAATATTCTGCATTATTGGCGCGAGCTTCACATACCAGAACACGACTATCCGTCTTTCTTCAACATCTGTAATCCCGAGATACATTTCACTGAATTAGCAAAGAGTTTGGGAGTTGAAGCTGTTCGGGTTGAAAAGCCAGAACAGGTCGCTCCAGCTATCAAGAAGGCGTTGGAGCATGATGGACCATTCTTAATTGACCTAGTACTTACAAATGAAGTATCAGGCACAAAGATTGGTGTCAAATGTGGTCAGTAGAAAACAAAACTTTAATGAGTCAAAGGAGAAAAACAATGACAATGATTCATCAACTTATATTTGCCCATCCCAAACCAGGAATGAGTGAGAAGGAGTTTCAGGACTATTGGAAAAATGTTCATGCTATTAACTACGCAAGCAAAATTCCTCAAATTAAACGTTACATGATTGATTCGAGGATTCCTTTTGGACCTGAGCCGCAAGATCCTCTATGGAGTGGCGTTGCTGAGATTTGGTTAGAAAATGAAGAAGAACAATTAGCATCTCTTCAAACTAAAGAGTTTTTAGATGGTGCTCGTCTTGATGAACCTAAATGGGCTGCTTTTTGGCGTACTGTTGTACTAGATACGACAGCTCACACTCTGATAGAAGGTCCTCCATTGGACAGAGAATCAAAACTGGTGAAACTCTTTATCCTGACTAAGCGTAAAGCAGGAACACCCTTAGAAGATTTTCGGCGAGAAATGTTAGAAAATCATGCGCCAAAAGTGAAAAAGCTTCCTGGTTTACGACGTTATCTTCAGTGTCATGTTCGGGATGGCTTGTATGCGATTGGGGAACCAGTTCTCGATAGTGCTTCTATACTTTGGTTTGATGATGTTGAGGCGCTAGAAAAGGCTTACAAGTCTCCAGAATATGAAAATGAAGTCAAGCCAGACTTTGCCAATCTTTTTGAACCCAAATACATTCACACTTTAGTGACTGATGAAACTTGGATTATTGGACCAGAGTTTCGCCAAACGGAAAGAAGTTTAGCATTATCTGCCTAAATCTAAACTTTGCCTTCTTTGACAGTAAACGCGATTAAGCCGAAATAGCTTTTAAAAAGTGCGACTTTGCTGCAAACGCCCACCATGTACATATTTCTGCTGTACTACGTTTTGTAGGAGCTAATATCCACAATTGATGGTTAAAAGATATAAAATGGCTCAAAAAGGCATAGGATGTCTCTTGAGCGATCTTCAAAAGCCCTCAAAATAATGGCTGCTAATGCAAGTAGCACTTTTTCATCCGTATCTCGGCTCGACTCTTAAACAATTCCAACATACACAGTTTTACGGCACAATGCTGTCTCTGTATTCAGTTTGCAGTTTTCAAAAACAAGAGAATAAATATTTAGCAATCACTTTAATTATTTTAGGATTGATTATACAGTGCCTAAATGACTAAAGCAGCGTTTTTGAATTTAAACTGAATAAATTTATAACAGATAGGATACCCTACCATGATTCATCAAATAGCATTTACTCATCCTAAACCCGGAATGAGTGAAAAAGACTTTCAAGACTACTGGAAAAAGGTTCACGCAATTGAGTACGCTAGCAAAGTTTCTCAGATTAAGCGTTACATGATTGCTTCGAGAATTCCTTTTGGACCAGAACTAGAAGACCCTCTTTGGAGTGGTGTTGCTGAGATTTGGATGGAAAATGAAGAAGAACAAATAGCTTCTCTTCAAAGTAAAGAGTTTTTAGAAGGGGCACGTCGAGATGAACCAAAATGGTCAGCATTTTGGCGTACTGTTGTCCTAGATACAACAACTCACACTATATTAAAAGGGTTGCCCCTCGAAAAAGACCCCAGAATGGTGAAACTCTTCATTCTAACTAAGCGTAAAGCAGGTATGTCCTTAGAGGATTTTCGTAGGCAAATGTTAGAACGTCATGCATCTAATGTTTTAAAACTTTCAGGTTTACGACGCTATCTTCAGTGCCATGTTCGAGATAGCTCCTATGCAGTTGGAGAGACAACCTTCGATTGTGTTTCACAACTATGGTTTGATGATATTGAAGCGTTAGAAAAAGTTTATAACTCTTCAGAATATCAAAATGAAGTTAAGCCAGATTTTGCTGTTCTCTTTGAACCGAAGTATATCCATACTATGGTGACTGATGAAACTTGGATTATTGGTCCATAATCATGTCGGCAAAAGATAGAAGCATCTAAAAAATAGATGCTAAATCGTGAATAAATAGAAATTTTTCGTGAAAAATAACCCTTTGGAGGTATGAAGATGGCTGAACAAATTCTTATTAATGAAAAAGAGACCTATGAGATAGCAAAACGATGGTTTACTGCTGTGCAGCAAGGTGATTTTGAAACTGCAATCAATTGTTTGGCTAATGATGTTGAGTGGGTGAATTACACTATAGTTCCCGGAGTAAATGACATCATGCCATGGATCGGAACGTACTACGGTGTTGAACAAGTCGTTGAAACGTTTAAAATTTTTACTAGATTGGCTGATATTAAGTTTGAGAAGTTAATTAAATTGGTTGTTCAGGGAGAGGAGGCTGCAGGAGTCATACATGAGGGTTCTGTTATTAAAGCAACAAGGATTGAATTTGA
>NZ_BAAFZH010000083.1:0-133339 GCF_054684315.1 Scytonema sp. NUACC21
TAGGAAAATCTGGAATGTCACGAATCAGAGACTTCAAATCCATAGAATAAGAGTTAGCGATCGAGGATTAGGGATTGGAGGTCATGGGATAGGGGATAGGGGATAGGGGTTAAGAGTTAGGAGTTAGGGGTTAGGGGTTAGGGCATGAGTTACTTGCCCTTGTCCCGTTTGTCATCCTTGTCCCAAATCCCCAGCCCCCAGTCCCTCCACTACCACATACCGCACAAATCGTACACTATAATGTCATACGCTTGGTATTGGCTGTTAAGTCATAAATCCATTGACGATTACTTGAATCTACAAGAAGCTAGGGTTGTAATGGTACTACAAACTAAGGTAGGTGAAGATATGGTTTAAAAACTTTAGATTTTAATATACGGAAATATCTGTGTAAAAAGAGTAAGTAATGTATAGATCGGGCACCTTGCCACCCCTAACACAAGT
This sequence comes from Scytonema sp. NUACC21, assembly GCF_054684315.1. Taxonomy (NCBI): domain Bacteria; kingdom Bacillati; phylum Cyanobacteriota; class Cyanophyceae; order Nostocales; family Scytonemataceae; genus Scytonema; species Scytonema sp. NUACC21. The sequence goes on from NZ_BAAFZH010000083.1 coordinate 445, forward strand.
CAATTTTTTTTGATTGGTTGCTTATCTTAAATTAGTTTTACCTACTTTGTTGCAGTCATACAAGGTATTTATAATGAATGTCTCTGCTAGTGTAACCTCTTATAACAGTCCAACCCCTAAGTCTTTGCCAATGATTCTGGACACATTACCCGATCCGGCAATTGAGGGACAGGGATGTCCCCGTAGAACCCGATTGCAAATTGATTTAATTTTACTTGCAATCGAAGCTTTAGAGCTTGGTGGCTCAGAAGCTATATTGGCATTTGCCGAAGAGTTGGAACTCAAAGGTATTGTTAAAGACAGGGTGAATTTGTGGCGAATGCGTAGTACAAATCCTCTACGAAGAGCGAATACTCGTCGCACGTTGACTATTACAGAAGCGAAAGCCCTAGTGGTCATCGCTTGCTACATAGCACGACGGTTAACAGTTGTCATTCGTCAGTTGCTGATGGTATATCAACAAATGGTTGAAAAACAGATTCCACTGGAACAAAATTTGCGCCTCTCAAATTACCTAGAGCGATTTAGAGCGCATTTTAAGAGTCGGATGAATCCCCGACGTTCCGGGGTACTAACATTAAACTCTGATGAAAAATTAGATGAACTGGCTATAAGTTTGTTAGGACAACTTTTATTTTGTACTGGTACAGCAGGAATGCAGAGGTTTTGGATCAGTTTGTTCGACGGTGAAGTGGAATGAATATTCAACGTAAGTATAGTTTACCTAATTGTACGCTCCTTTTGGAGGGTCTAAGTGATGCTACAAGGGCGGCACACCTTCAAGAACTGCGCCCGGAATTATCCATATTGGTAAATGCAGAATGTTATATATCTGGTTATAAAAAACCTCTATCTGGAGGAAGGGAGTTTTTCGAGAGCTTGATCAGGGCAGTAAATGCCTATGCCCAAGAGGTTTTAAGTAGCGTACCCCACCCTCAAGCCCATGATACTGAGGCAGAGTTGGTGCAATTGCAGAAACTTGGTCAAGACAAGCATCGATTGATTGTACATACCGATGCTGGATCGCAGGGTTCGGGGTCAAATCTCAATACGAAGCAGACCACTGAAATCGATTTGAACACCGTACAGTTATTCGATTTAGTAGAAGCCATAGACCAGTTTTTCGCCGATAGCCAAACTCTACCAGAGTTAACATTAAAGTTACAACCAGTTGCCAGACCTTATGGCAACTTAAGTCAAACTTTGATGAAGCAAGCCGTGCCAGTTGGTGTAGGAGTGACCGGTTTGGCAGCAGCTGCAGTTGCTTTTAGCATTATTCCCGCGCCGGAAGTACGTCCGCCTCAACCAAACCCACAGCAAAGCGGTAGCACCACATCAAATGTTAATAATCTTACTTCTGGTGCTGCAACTCCTACCCCCAGTGCCAATGAACCGATTGCTGCTAGTCCCAGTTTTACGCCCACGCCAACTTCTCCAACGACTGCTGCATCTCCGACACCTTCGATACCGAATGCAGCAGTGAATACTACATTAACTCCGACACCAAGTCCCGGTACCACAGTCACTGGTTCACCGACCGTTCAAGATTTAGAAGCACTTTTGAACACAGTTCCCGAAATTACAGACCCATCCGTGCTGCGTGCATTGCAACGCCAAGTTTACAGCCAAATTAACCCGGCATGGGTCAGTCGTACAGGATTGTCAGAGGATGCCGTCTTCCGAGTTGGTGTTGCTGGAGATGGTTCCATTGTTGGCTACAAGTCAGTAAATAAGGGCTCAAATGATTCTGTGGCGAAAACTCCTCTGCCCAAGCTTCTTTACAATCCTGCTGACTCACGCGGACCTATTACTAATGAACCAATTGCCCAATACAAAGTCGTTTTTACCACTCAAGGCATTTTGCAAGTTAGTCCTTGGCGGGGATATAGTAAGACTCCAGAGGTTATAGGTACCAAAATTACTGACCCCAATACAGTCAGTGTTTTGAATAAAAAACTTTCTGAGACTATCCGCCAGGGTTGGAACAACACTTCTTCTTTTCCTCGTGATTTGAAGTATCGGGTGGCGGTAAACAAAGATGGGGTGATTGCTGACTATGAACCACTCAATCAAGTTGCTTTTGATTACTTCCGGCAAACGCCTCTTCCCAAGATGTTCCAAACAATCTATGGCTCAAGTGTAGCTGCTTCCAACAACAAAGAGCCTTTAGCTCACTTCCAAGTCGTCTTCCAGCCTAACGGCAATCTTGAGGTCACTCCCTGGCAGGGATACGGTCAATAAAGGAGTTGGGAGTTAGTTGTTAGTAGTTGGTAGTTAGTAGAATCAACTAACCACTAACCACCAACCACTATCCACTATCCCCTCAAACTACTCATCCAAATTTACTTCGTGATTTTCCTCATGTAATTTCCCCAAAGTTGAGCGGCTTGGGCGCTGCTGCCTGATGTCGGGGCATTGTTATCATTCCCCAACCAAATTCCTGTTGCAAGTCGTCGTTGGGGAATAAAGCCAATGAACCATAAGTCAACATTTTTATCTGTTGTCCCAGTTTTACCTGCTTCCCCCAACCCAATAGCAGCAGTGCGCCCCGTACCCCTTGTCACGACTTCGCGCATCATACGAACCATTGTGTCTGAGATTTCAGGTGTCAAAACTCGCTTGTTGGCTTCCGGATCTTGATCGAAGGAATAGATGACGCGGCAAGTTTTTGGGTCGTTGCGATCGCGACAATCGCTGCTATCTAGAATCCTGCTAATTGCATGGGGGCGGTTCCACACACCACTGTTGCCAATTGCACTAAATGCCCCTGTCATCTCTAAAACATTAACGACACTCTGACCCAGGATTAAACCGGGAACTGCTTCTAAATCTGATTTAACTCCCAGACGTCGCGCCATTGACACCACTTTATCCAGCCCTACATCTTGGGCAATTCTTAAAGCAATGGGGTTTTCAGATAGGGCAAGACCGGTGGCTACATCCAAACTCCCCGCGCCACTACGGCAGGGTTTGTAGGTAAAGCCTTGCCAGCGCAAAGGCGCACAGGAATAAGACCTGCCCGATGAAATTCCTTGTTGAATAGCCGCTGTGTAAGCAAAAATTTTAAAGGTAGAACCGGGCTGTCTTTTTGCTTGAACGGCACGATTGAACTGGCTGGTTCGGTAATCCGTACCACCTACCATAGACAAGATGGCTCCCGTACTGGTATCCAGAGTTACCATTGCTCCTTGGGAAAAATTAAAAGTTTTCCCAGCATTGCGGATTTGATTGCGTAACGCTGTTTCTGCTTGTGACTGAATTTGGGGGTCAAGCTGAGTTTCAATGATAAAGTTTCCCTCAGTTGCTAGTTCTTTTCCCAAAATAGTTTCTAACTCTTGGAAAACATAACTGTAAAAATAGGGAGCAATGGTTTTTGCTTGCTGTTCGCAAACTTTAGCACTCACTTCCACGGGCGATCGCCTTGCTCGGTTGTACTCATCCTGCTTAACTTTGCCCATTTCCAGCATTCGCTTCAGCACGCGATTGCGATATTCAATTGTTCTGAGTTTATTTCGACTATCTCCACAAAAATCGAAAGCATTGGGGGCAGGTAGAATTCCCACTAATGTTGCGGCTTCGGCAAGAGTTAATTCTTTTGCTGCTTTGTCAAAGTAATACCGAGAAGCGTCTTCAAAACCTGATGTATCTGCTCCTAAAAAAACCCGGTTTAAGTAGGTCAGCAGAACTTCATCTTTACTGTAAAACGTCTCTAATTTTAAAGCGACAGCTGCTTCTCGGAATTTTCTGCCAAAGGAATCCTGTCTGCCCACATAATTTGGGAATAAGCTACGGGCGACTTGTTGGGTAACAGTACTAGCGCCTTGTTGGACATCCCCGCTACGCGTATTAATTAATATAGCACGCAAGATTCCCAGTGGGTCTACCCCAAAATGCCAGTAATATCGGCTATCTTCCGAAGCAATGACTGCTGATGCTAAGTAAGGACCAAAATCCTGCAACCGCTTCATATCAATGTGAGCCGTTGTCCGTGGTTCCCGCAATCGAGTTTCCCCATCACGGGCGTAAATGACGACTGGTGCCCTTGTGGTTCCCGGTAAAGGGCTCACATCAAATTTCAGCCATTCCACACCGATAACCAGTGCCGCAAGGGAAACTGCTCCTGTTGCACCTAAAGCAGCCCAGTTTGCTGCTCTGACATACCATGCAGGTGGATCGACGTATTGCAGCCTAACTGAAGCGGCAAGTTCTGGTGGACCTAGAGAGAGAACATCTCCATGACGTAACTCTAAGGAACTGATGCGACGTTTTCCTCGATAAATGCCATTTGTGGAGTTCTCATCTTTAATTGTAAAAACGGGAGTTCTTTGAGTTGAGTCCCGTGACAGTGACAGGTGAATTTGACTGACAACGGGATTGCGAACCACTATGTCGCAAGATTTGGAACTGCGTCCCAGTATGTAGCGATCGCCCAATAGGGGATATACTTCTGCCTTATCTGCCCCCGCATCCTGCACCCAGAGTTCCGGTACTTTGGCATTAGGCTTTAGTGCCAGTTTAGAGAAGTCTACTCTAGCTTGAATTGTCTGTACTGCTTGAGTTATCTGACCAAGCAAAGTTTGTGGCTTTTGAGGCGGTTGGGGGGAACTCATCTGCTATTCACACTACTTTGTATGAGTGAGGAATTGGCGAACTGTAATCTTAATGCTAATAATATTCCACCATTGTACTCATAAGGCTATGAAGACGCTGGCTGCATTGAATTGTTCCCGATTATATTTAACACTTGAGAGAATGTACACATCTATTGTGTTTACACAGTTAAGTTTGTCACACACTAAAAGATTCTTCATAATTCTTTTCATGCTTTGATGCTGAACCTATCTCCCTTTTCCGCTTCCCAAACGTGAATCCGTAATAACAACTTGGTATCTTTAATCAATTTCAACTGTCCCATATACGATAAATCCTACTGTTTTAACACAGGAGCATATTTTAAAGCAAAAATATTTTTCTTCATTTAGGATGATTTTCTATGTGCTACTGTTTGATTTAATAAGCGGAGTACTCCGTTGAGGTGTTGAGGTTAAGAAAATGAACGGAAAATATCTAGCCTTCATCGGTACAGCCATTGCTTTGGCTTTGACAAGCAACGTTGCCGTTGCCAAATCTACCGAGTTGCTGATTGCCCAGAGCGGTCAATCCTCTAACTCATCCGGGGAAATTAAGCTTTCACCAGAAGGGAAGAAAATTTTATGTCAGAACTTCCCATTAAACTCTCGTTGTCAGGGCGGTAGCGCAGGAGCAACACCAAGCTCCTCTGGTGGTAGCACGGGAGCAACACCAAGCTCCTCCGGTGGTAGCTCGGACACTCAAAATACCACCCAACCCGGAACAGGTGCGCCCAACAGCACTACTCCTGAAGGAACTTCTACCCCTGGCGATAATGGTACCCCTGGTGTAACAGGTCCTGGCGGTACAGTCACTCCTGGTTCAGATACTCCTTCTGGTACAACAGGTACCCCAGGTAGCGACACTCAAAGAATTACCCCTGGTTCTAGCACTCCAGAAATTACCCCTGGTTCTAGCACTCCAGAAATTACCCCTGGTTCCAGCACTCCTGATTCTAGTACATCTGAACCAGGTGCCCCCAACAGCACTACCCCTGAGGGAACTTCTACCCCTGGCGATAATGGCACCCCCGGTACGACAGGTCCTGGCGGCACAACTTCTCCTTCTCAAGAACCAGGAGCTGGTTCCAGTACACAACCGGGCAGTGGAACTAGATAGTCCTATTCTCATTAAGGTTAAATTCGCTACTAACCTGCTTTAGATGAGATGCTAAAAGATTAAAGGTAGAGGGTGAGTCAATCTTTTTGTCTTACCCTCTACCTTGCGTTATTATCGGGATCTGCGATTTGAAGTAGGTGTCTTTTGAAACGTGGAAATGAGCAAACAGACAATACCGACATTAATAAAGACATCTGCCAAATTGAATACGGGGAAGTTAATCAGCCGAAAATCAAGAAAATCAACAACATAGCCGAGAATAAATCTGTCGATTCCATTACCAAGTGCTCCACCTAAAATGAAGCCATAGCCCAGCTGATCCCAAAAATTCAAGACAGAACCAAACCAAGCCATTGCAATTAAAGCAAGGCTGACCCCCAAAGATAACCAGCGTAACCATTCTACTTTTCCAGACAGCAAACTAAACGCTGCTCCAGTATTAGTGACATAGGTAAAGTGAAAGATCCCTGGTAAAAGTGCTTGCGTTTGTCCCAAGTTAAAAGTTTGTACTACCCAGTATTTTGTCAGTTGGTCTAAGAAAAAAGTCACCAAAGCAGCAATCCAGAAGAGTATATTTTTTATACGCATGGCAGATTTATCATTTGTCAAAAGTCAAAAGTCAAAAGTCAAAAGTCATTTGGTTAGGACAAAGGACAAAGGACTCATAACTAAATGATTAGTAGAACATTAGGTGGCGTAGCACATATGCGATGACAACTACAGCGCAGACTACAGCAAGTTGTCCTGGTAATGCAAACCAGGAATATTTAAGCATTGCTTGCATGAGAGACAAAGTTTCTGTACCTTGCCAATGCAAAATGTAGCTGACAATCAAATAACTAATACCGCAGATGTGAACAGTTAACAAGCCACAAAAGCAACTAAAAGCAAGAGTTTCCAAACGGGGTTTAGCTTTGAAGGCAAAATACCCGCAAATCCAAGCACCAGGGATAAAACCAAGTAAATAGCCAAAGTGGGATAATTTGACATAGCCAATACCACCACCATCAGCAAATACGGGTAGTAAGGTTAACCCCATAACTAGATAGGCAATTTGTGAAAGCGCACCAGCATTTTTGCCTCCCAAACAACCAACTAGCAACACCCCACCAATTTGATAGGTGACACCTAGAGAAGAGGTATGAATTCCGTTATGGCTCCAACTCCAAGGTAAAGTCGTGACATGGGCTTCCAAGAAAGTACCACCCATTGTCAGCAGTAAGCCAATCATAGACCAGAATAATTGGTTGGATGCAGCTAGCATTTACAAGGCACTCATGGGGACGTAAAACAATAAAATATTATTTTATTCCTTAATTTTTAAAGGAAAAATATATCTTTAACCCATTGACTTCATCATTAACTTATATTTAGCCCTGTTGTTATTGTCCATAAACTCTTCCACAAACTCTACTTAGCAAGCAATTATGTCTTTTGCCCGGTTTTTTCTCGATACTTTAAACTAGCTCAAATTTGTGTTAAAGCAAGGCTTAAGCTATATGCCATTAGCTCAGAGAGAACTTTTGTTCCTCAATCAGAACTATTGTCCAAAACTTGGTATATGACAATTGTTACAATTAGGTGGCAACAATTTGAAGAGTCATGGCAACAACATCATTACAATATACAGTACAAAAGTGCTAAAAGATAATTAACTGTCAATTAACTGGTTAACTGACTAAGTTTTATCGAGGGAAGCTATGTTAAGTTTTTCAATGTATTCCATAAAATAAAAGCAGTATCCTTAGTATGTTAACCTTCTCTTTACTCTACAGATGTATAGTATAATCGCTTAGCTCAAAAATTACTAAAATTACACCTCCATGATTGTCCGTTCCCGTGGTATCAATCCTTCTCGTCTTACGAGAACAGTTTCCGTACTAGCCCTCTCTATTAGCTTGGCTGCTTGTGGTGGCGGTGGAGACCAGCAGGCGCAAACAGGTACAAACTCTGGCGAAACCGCAAGTACTGGTACTGCTACAAATACAACTGCTACCAGTCCAGCGAAATTAGATTTGGGCGGTAATGTATCTTTAACCGGTGCTGGTGCGTCTTTCCCCGCACCTTTGTACACTGCTTGGTTTCAAGCGCTGAATCAAAAGTATCCCAACCTGCAAATTAACTATCAGTCAACTGGTAGTGGTGCTGGTGTAGAGCAATTTATCAAAGGCACTGTAGATTTTGGTGCTAGCGATGTTGCTATGAAGGATGAAGAAATTAAAAAGGTAGACAGAGGAGTCCTTTTACTACCTGTGACTGCTGGTAGCATTGTATTGGCTTACAACGTGCCCGGTGTGGATCAGCAGCTCAAGTTACCCCGAGACGTGTATATCGGTATCCTTCAAGGTAATATCAAAACTTGGAATGACCCGAAGATAACCGCTGCTAACCCCGGTATCAACCTTCCCAACACACTAATCACTGTCGTTTATCGTTCCGACGGTAGCGGAACCACAGGCGTATTTACCAAACACCTCAGTGCCGTTAGCCCAGATTGGAAGTCTAAAGTTGGTGAAGGCAAAACTGTCAGCTGGCCTGTAGGTGTGGGTGCTAAGGGCAATGAAGGTGTAACAGCCCAAATACAACAAACTCAAGGTGCTATTGGTTACGTTGAGTACGGCTATGCAAAACAGAACGGGCTGAAGTATGCTGCATTGCAGAATAAGGCAGGTCAGTTTGTTGCACCTACTGAAGAATCAGCATCCAAGACTTTAGAGGCTGTTGCTTTGCCAGACAATCTTCGTGCTTTCATTGCAGATCCTGATGGCAACGAGTCTTATCCTATCGTTACATACACTTGGATTTTGGCTTATCAAAAATATCCTGAAGCGGCAAAAGCCAAAGCGGTGGAAGCTATGGTTGAGTATGCTTTAACTGAGGGTCAAAAGCTAGCTCCGGAGTTGGGATATGTTCCTCTTCCCCAAACTGTAGTGCAAAAAGTTGCTGCGGCAGCTGATGCAATTAGCCCTGATTACAAAATTGCTACAGGTGGTGCTAGTGGTACCGCTGGTGCTAGTGCTAGCAAATAGTCAAGCCAAAAAAGGTGACTATTGACTGAATAATTTAAAATAATTAAGCCGTCACGCATTTCCTACACTTAGTGGAACCGCTGGGATAGTTTTAACCTTACTCACTCGATACCTGAATTTTGAATTTTTTTTACGCGGTTCGCTTTTATTTTCTTCCGTTGATGGGTGAAATCATTGCATGAATACTCAAACTGAGAGTCGTCAACCCACGATTAAACCTCGCTCTCAAGTTGACAAAGTACTGGATAATGGCTTTATCTGGTTAACTCGAATTTTCGCACTGGCAGTTGCTGCAATTCTATTGTGGATAGCGTTTCAGGTTGGTCGTGAAGCAGTCCCTGCTATCCAAGAGTTTGGTCTTGGCTTTTTGGCAAAAAGTAGTTGGAATCCAGTCACGAATGACTATGGAGTGTTGCCGCAAATCTACGGAACACTGATGAGCGCTTTTATCGGGCTACTGATAGCAGTACCCATTGGTGTTGGTACTGCTGTTTTGTTAAGCGAAAATTTGCTACCATCGTCTGTAAGGACAGTACTTGTTTTCTTAGTAGAACTGCTAGCCGCTATTCCCAGTGTTGTTTATGGAGTCTGGGCTATCTTTGTGCTCATTCCCATATTGACGGGTATTGGCAGATGGCTGAACGCTAACTTTGGGTGGATTCCACTTTTTAGCACTCCTCCTACGGGTCCTGGGTTATTACCTGCCGGAGTTATTTTGGCAGTCATGACCCTACCAATCATTACAGCTATATCTCGCGATGCACTCATTTCTGTACCCCCAAGTTTGCGCCAAGCTGCTGTGGGTTTGGGAGCAACACGATGGGAAACAATTTTTAAAGTTCTTATCCCTGCTGCTTTTTCCGGTATTGTGAGTGCGGTCATGCTGGCTCTTGGTCGGGCAATGGGAGAAACAATGGCTGTGACCATGATTATTGGTAACGCTAACACGATCAGTCCTTCGTTGTTTGCACCATCGAATACAATTTCTTCGCTACTGGCGAATCAGTTTGCAGAAGCTAGCGGTCTGCAAGTTAGCGCTCTAATGTATGCAGCGCTAGTTCTGTTTGTGTTGACTCTCATAGTTAACATTTTGGCAGAACTTATTGTTTTGAGAGTGAAGCGACTGTAGCAATTGGGTGTATTTGAACTATGGCTTCAACTGTTCCAAACGAACCTGGCGGCTTGAGTGGTAACCTAGCTCGCTCTCCCATGTCTCCCCGAACGCTATTTAGTACGGTGATGACTGGAGTAGCTTTTCTATGTGGAATGTTGGCTCTTTTGCCTTTGCTAGCAGTCCTGAGTTACGTACTTATTCAAGGGTTTAGCAGTCTCAGTCTTGACCTGTTTACTAAATTGCCACCACCTCCCTTAACTAAGGGTGGTGGCTTTGGTAATGCTGTTGTAGGAACGCTAATTATGGTAGGGATTGGTGCTTTAATTAGCGTTCCTTTTGGAGTGTTGGCAGCAATTTATTTGACGGAATTTAGTTCTGGTAAATTATCACGCTGGATTCGCTTTGCTACTAACGTTCTCAGCGGCGTCCCCTCTATCATTGCTGGAGTTTTTGCCTACGGTATTGTTGTCGCTACAACAGGTGGTTTTTCAGCTGTTGCTGGGGGCTTCGCTTTGTCAATTCTCATGTTGCCAATTATTGTGCGAACAACTGACGAAGCTTTGCAGCTAGTGTCCAGTGATTTGCGACAAGCAGCTGTTGGGCTGGGAGCAACCAATTTTCAAACAGTTGCTTGGGTAGTACTTCCTGCAGCTGTACCAGCAATTGTCACCGGCGCAACTTTGTCGATCGCTCGTGCTGCTGGAGAAACGGCACCTTTGCTGTTTACTGCTCTATTCTCCCAGTTTTGGCCGAGTACTTTATTTCAGCCCACCGCTTCCCTTGCGGTTTTGGTTTTCAACTTCGCAATTTCTCCGTTTAAAAACTGGCAGGCGCTGGCTTGGGCGGCGTCACTTATCTTAGTATTGTTGGTTCTGCTTACAAGTATCATTGCTCGGTGGGCAACTCGCGAACGTTAAATCAAAGCAAGAGAAGAAATTTCATACCCTTTGGATTCAAGTCTGTAAGAATATTATGGCAACTAACATTAAAAGTGGAAATCAAACGGAAACTGTTTTCCGTACAGAGGGTCTTAACGTATATTACGGGAACTTCTTAGCAGTACGCGATATTTGGCTGGATGTTCCCAGAAATAAAGTAGTTGCTTTTATCGGACCTTCTGGATGCGGTAAAAGTACTCTGCTACGTTGTTACAACCGCCTCAATGATTTAATTGACACTTTTCGCGCAGAAGGAAAGGTGTATTATCAAGGTGAAGATTTGTATGCACCTCATATTGACCCTGTTGTTGTGCGTCGCAGAATTGGAATGGTGTTTCAAAAACCAAACCCATTTCCAAAATCTATTTATGACAACATCGCTTTTGGACCCCGGTTAAACGGATTTAAAGGCGATATGGATGAACTGGTGGAAAGATCCCTCCGACAAGCTGCTTTGTGGGATGAAGTCAAAGACAAGCTACGGCAAAGCGGGTTATCTCTATCCGGTGGACAACAACAGCGTTTGTGTATTGCTCGGGCGATCGCAGTTCAGCCTGAAGTCATTTTGATGGATGAACCTTGTTCTGCCCTTGACCCCATTTCTACTTTACGGGTTGAGGATTTGATCCACGAACTCAAGCAGCAGTACACAATCATTATTGTGACTCACAATATGCAACAAGCTTCACGGGTTTCTGACTTAACTGCCTTTTTCAACGTTCAAACCTCTGAAAAAGGAGGTCGTACCGGTTATCTTGTCGAATTTGACCGCACGGAAGCAATTTTCCAAGACCCCAAACAGCAAGCTACAAAAGAATACGTTAGTGGTAAGTTTGGTTAAAGATGATTGCAAAATGTCTCTGCTGAATTAAATTTACAATGATGCAGAAAATACTTATCAATCTTTTTGGGTGAGCATTGCTTACCCTGAATTTATTTTTTCCGCTGCCATGTAGAGACGCGCCATGACGCGTCCCTACACATTCACAATTCACGCTTTGGCAAGCTCTAAAATTGTTAATCAGTTTATCTATCCCTTCTTTATCAAGCGGGCAGCGAGAATCGAACTCGCATCAATAGCTTGGAAGGCTATGGTTTTACCACTAAACTATGCCCGCACGTTTTGTAACTATCTTAATATAACACAGTGTTAGTTAGATGCCAAGTACTTTATATGAATTTTTGACTGCTAAGTGTTGAAAAGGTGCTGTTAAAGTGATAACTGCTACCAATTAAGGGGATTTTGGCTTTATTGTAATACGCACTACAAGATTACTTAATGGAGGTTTTTTACCACCGATGCTAGCTGGGATAAATTTTTGGTCTTTAAAAAGCTCTAGGACGTAATCCCGGTAGCGATTTCTTTGAGTTGTTGGGATTGATGGAGGTAAGTAGACTTCCTGTAAATTGCCATTGTTGTCTATCAGGAGGGAGGCTTGGAAGTTTATGGGCTCAGAGGTAAGCTTTTCATCGGGTGGAAAGTTTAATTCTTTAGCAACGTTGTTGCCTATGGGTTTAGCCAAATTTTCTGGAATGTCTTTTTGTACGGCATCAGTTTCTATTTCCCAGCTGGCGATTCCGATTCCTCCCCCCTGTCGTTCGTTAACAGGTGGAGATATTTCTGGTTTGACTGGTTGAGTTAAATCTTCTAAAGGTGTTCCTTTCCCCACAGCAATCTCACCCTCTGGTTTAGGGATCTCGGGTAAATTATGAGTTTCGCTGTCTTGCGTTGAAGAATCAGTATTGGTGGAATCTGGGATGTTACCTTGTGGATTTGTAAAGCGATCGCTATTATCTTGATTTTCTGGACTTTCAGTAACGATAGGAGAAGGAGTGGGTTCCGATTGTTGGTTTTCAAAAGGATCTATCGTGGGTGTGGGTTCTGGTTCTGGATTTTCAGTAAAGACAGGAGAAGGAGTAGGTTCCGGTCTTGCTTCATTCCCCAGTAACGGTCAAATTCTTCCCCTTTAGAAGAACACATGACTACCGGGACATTTTGGGTTTTTGGATCGGACTTCAGGCGACGGCAAACTTCGTAGCCATTCATCCGAGGCATAACGATATCCAGTACCACCAAATCGGGACAAGCGCTTTGAATTGCTTCTAAAGCTTCTACTCCATCACTAGCATGGGTGACCTTTAAGCCACGTGCTTTCAGGAGGTCTGTAATCATCTCCCTTTGTGCGACACTGTCTTCCACAATTAGAACTGTACTCATAAAACGCCTGTGTACCTCCTGAGTTAGACGTTCCTATCTGGAACATACCCTGATTTCGCCCATCTCGTTTACTGTATAAAATAATTCTATTCCTTCACTAAATAGTTAGATAATGAGGTTTTATTAAGGCTTGCTGATTCTGTGATATTATTTTTTACTCCATCTTGAATCGGATCAACAAGAGTTGTATCGCGATCGCTGTCCTCAACAATACTGTAGTTCACATATCTTTCAACAAGCTTTAATAACTCAGTATTCCCAAATGGCTTTGTTAAACAATCTGTCGCCCCCAGGATTTTGGCTTTATAACGGGAGCCATAGCCTTCTCCATCTACAAGCATGACAATCGGTAATAATCGAAATGCTGTAGAATTTCGCAGCATCTTACAAATTTCATACCCATCCAATGCCAACATGGTCGCGCTACATAGAATTAAGTTGGGTTTCAATTGAAAAACACGACTCAGGGCTGCTATTGGGTCGGTTAACGCGATCGCTTCATAACCTTGCTGTCTTAAAGTGGATTCTACAGTTTCACCAATTGCAGTCTCTTCGTCAATACATACTATCCGCCTTCTACAGCTTGCCTCCAATTCTTGCCAGTGGTTTTCCGTCTTTCTACTATAATTATTAGTAACTGAATATACAAATTTTATCCACCCTTGTTCTACGTAGGGATACATGACCTTAGCAACAGTTAAAATATCTCGGTTAAGATAGCGAGCCAACTGACGTAAAGACGTTTTGCCATCTGCCCAAAGTTTGAGCTTATTCAATGTTGTTTTAGGCAGTGAGGACTCCAACTGACTCATGTCAGCTAGATAAGGAAATTGATCTGGTGACTGGATAAACGGGTATAACTGCTTCCACTCTTGTAATTGCATGGTAATTTTAGTGACTAAAGGCGAAATTTCCCAAGCAGTTAACAAAGGGTTGAGCGCCGGACATACCTCAAAGATAAAACGACCTTTGTGCAAACTTAGTAAATCGAAAAGCGCTTCGGAGATTAAGTTTTGGATGATAATGCTAGCTTGTAAAGGTTTGATAATATTTTGTTCTAAAAGCACCCATATGTATCCATACTCTGGGACATTCAACAATTCCACAGCAGGAACTTGTATTTCTTCCAGACGGACATTGATTCGGTAATGACGCAAGTAATCACCCAACCTTGACCAATGGCTATCGCTATTCGTGGCATAAATTATTTGACCGTTGAGAAAAAAGAGCAACCAAAACTGCCCTTTGGGGTTAGCAGCAGAATCATAATTGGGGGCATCGCGTACACCAATGTTTTTGCTATTGTCAGAGTTGTTAGTTTCAACAAACAATAACCCTGTTCGTTGTCCCAACTCTATCAATTGCAGGATACTGCGAATATCAATTTCATCTAAATTTCCCTGCATTTAGCTTATAGAAACTCCTTATATTCCTGTTGATTACATCCATTTGTTATGGCGCTTCTTGTTGAGATAATATATAACTTTAATAGAGGAAAGGTAGATAGGTTACAGCGCTCTAAAAGGCTTTGGGATTTATTGCTTGTCCTTTGTTATTGGTTTAAAGTAAAACCAAGGACTCAGAACAACTGATACCCATAGAGATACCTCGACCTAGCCTATCTTAAATTCTTTTAATATACTTTGACAATGCTAGTAAAATCACGGTAGTCATTATTACTACTGACAGTACAAAATAAAATCAATCGGTAAATAGGCTTTATAAGTATTAAGACTATCAAGATTATCAACAAGACGTAAATCCCAAGTCAGAAGTTATAGTCTGTCGTATTTTCCCAGACATAGGATAAATAGGGCAGGCAAAAACAATTATGTAAGGTATAACTTAAAACGCGAGCTCAAGTACACAAGAGGAATAATAGTGTGCTCTATTTAGCAGAAGTACAAAAACAAAAAGGCGGCTTACTCAGTGGTGGTGGCAAAACAGAGCTGAAATTGTTGGCTTGTCAGCGCAACGACCAGAGTTGGAGTACAGTCTCAGAAGAAGTGATTGCAGGCGAAGAAGCTAGCAAATTAAATGATGGAGTGCTCATACTCGTTGAACTCACTCCCAATCGCCAAGTGCAGCGGGTTCAGGAGGCAGGACGCCCATTAATTAATATCTTGCAGAACTTTTCCCGCCAGCTGGAAAAATTCAAGGTCAAGGAAGAAGAAATCGATCAGTGGAAGCAGTCACTCACCTTTCAAGCGCAAGAACTCAATCGCCGCGAACTCGATCTCGAAACGCGTTTGGAACAACTGCAAAACATGGAGGAGGAGTTTCAACGCTTTGAAGCGCAACGCCAAGAAGTAGAAACAGCGCGGGAGGAAATGGAACGACTGCGGTCAGAAATTGAGCGCAATCGGCAAGAATTAGAGGGCGCATGGGAGCATTTGCGGGGTGAACAGCGTCGCTTAGAAGAGTTTAAAGCGGAATGCCAGCAAGGGGCTGTGTTGGATGAAGAACAGAGCAAAGTTCTTAAGGATTTACTCCATCGGCTATCAACAACTGTTGCGCCCACAGAAATAGTGCGGGAAAATCTGAATCTTGCTTTAGAAGTATTAAACAGACAGCAAGCTGCTCTCAACCCACAGTGGCAACAACAGGAACAGGAAAAAACTACTGTGGATCGACAGCAAGAAGAAGTTAACCGGTTGTCCCAAATACTCTCAGAACAAAAAAATCAATGGGAGCAAGCCCAGCAGTCTTTGGAACAGCAAATAGCTGAGATAAAAGTGAATACGATCGCCGTTGCAACCAAACAGCAGTATGCTCGTTCCCTGAAAGAGCAGTGGCGATATCAGGAAGAGTTACACGGGCAAATTGGTTTCCTTGCTGCCATATCTAATGATGTAGTGCCTACTCCTAAAGTTGATGTAGCCTCTTTAGAGAAGATATCCATAGAACAACTGCAAGACACGGTGCGAGACTTACAGCAAAAGTTGAATATAGACTCTAACTTTGTTAACGAGCAAGAACAAGAACTCAAAGAAAAACAAAAAACTATTGAAGAACTGCAAAATAAGATAACCCAAGCCACAGGAGGAACTCGTTCTCAACTAGAGGCTGAATTAGCAGACGAATATGACCTCTATCAAATGTTAAACCAAACTTTGGTGGGACAACGTCGCAGTCTGCACGAACGGATGGAGATTTGCAAGCAACACCAAATTGTACTGCTGCAAAGACAAGGAAAAACCCCCGGTCCCGAACTAGAAGAGCAAAGCACCAATTTCAAACAAATTCTTTCACTTATCGAAAAGCAACGACAGCAAAACTCACAAGAACTGCAAAACTTGGAAACTGAGATTGAGCAAATGCAGGCTAGTCTTGAGCAAGCACAAAGCGCCATCGAGCAACTTACTCAACAGCAGCTGACAAAGCGTCAGGAACTCCAAACTATGGAGCAAAACTTGCTGTCCCTGCAAGTTGCAACGGCCAAAACCCAAACTCGGTTGAATTTCTATGAAGATTTACAACCTATTCAGGATTTTACAGACGGGTTGCGCCACAAGCTCGAAGCAATTGCTGAATCTGTGGCTAAGGTGCAGGAAACAAATGATTATCAACTCCAAGCTATTACCCAGATGCGTCAAACACTTGAAACTATTATGTAAATTAAGTCGCCCTGTACTTGGGCGAAAGCACCTCCAGGAAATGGATCGGTTTGCGAACGGTTTGGTGCTGCAATCAAAGCGGTTAGTTTTTCAATGTGCTCGAAACTGGGGGCTACAGAAAGTATTTGCAACAAGACTTGACGCATAACACGACGCTGTAATGCTAGTGGTGCTTGTTGCAATATACGACGATTTAGGGCAATGGATGGTTTATCTGTGGGGCTTGGAGATCTCTTATCCGCTAAATTATCCGTTGCTAACATAGCTTCTTCCCGCAATTGATGGGCAGCTTTTTCTAAATATTCCACTTCTGCTTGCAAGATTTCAGCCGTTTGGGCTAAGGCTGATTCAACTTGGCTATTGAAGTTTTCTTGCAAATATGGTATAATGTGTTTCCTAATACGGTTTCGGGCATATTTCAATTCAAGATTAGTCGAATCTTCCCAAATTGGAAGCTGAAAATCTTGGCAGAATCGCCCTGTTTGCACGCGAGTTATTTCTAATAGGGGACGTACAAGCAAAATATTCCCAACTAGCAAACGCTGCCAGGTTAATGCTTGTAACCCATCTGCACCTGTGCCACGAATTAAGTTATAAAGTAAAGTTTCAGCGCGATCGCTAGCGGTGTGACCGGTGACGATGCTATCAAACTCATTTTCAAGAGCAATTGTACTTAAAACGCTATACCGCCAATCTCTTGCAGCCGCTTCACTACTTGGCGGTTCCCCAGCAGTTTGCAAATAAAACGGAACATCCCAAGCTTTAGCCAGGTTTTCCACATGACTGGCATTCGCTTGGGAGTCAGTACGCCAACGATGGTCGCAATGGGCAATACCCAAATGCCATCCCCATTTTGGTTGTAAATCTAAAAGTAGTTTGATCGAACACAGGGAATCTTGCCCGCCAGACACTGCAACTAACAGCCGTTGGTTGCGATGGAATAGACGGCGTGCGCGGATGGTGCGGTGTATTTGTGCATGGAGAGGCGTCCAAGGTTTGGTCATTTAGCTATCTGGAATTTGCCAATCAATCTCTGGCTTATCAAAAGAGCGCAATGCTGAATTGATAGCGGAGAAAGGTTTGCTACCAAAAAATCCGTTCCGTGCCGATAGTGGCGAGGGATGCGCGGATTGAATAACGGTATGTCGTTGTGTATCTATTAACTTTAACTTCTTTTGTGCATAACCACCCCAGAGAACGAAAACAACAGGGTCTGTCTTCTGATTAACCTTACTAATAACCTCATCTGTAAAAGTTTCCCAGCCTTTATTCTTATGAGAATTTGGCGTGTGTGCGCGTACAGTTAATACTGCATTTAACATCAAAATACCTTGTTTTGCCCATGTGACAAGGTAGCCATTATTGGGAATAGGAAAACCCACATCATCTTTAAGTTCTTTATAGATATTAACCAGAGATGGCGGAGGTTTAATACCAGGTTTCACTGAGAAGCACAATCCGTGTGCCTGGTTATCGTCATGATAAGGATCTTGTCCGAGCAATAGGACATTTACCTGTTCGTATGGTGTCAGTTCAAAAGCTGAAAAGACATTTTCTTCAGGAGGGTAGATTGTGTGAGATTGTCTTTCTTCCTTAAGAAAATTTTGAAGTTTTTGAAAATAAGGTTTGTCAAATTCTTCAGCAAGTACAGCCTGCCATGAGGCGGGTAACTGGGAATATGTCAAAATGTTTTCCTCTACTAATTGCGATAGCTTCGCTCCTGCCCTCTGGGCAGATCGCTCATTTGTCAACTAAATCATGACTAATTCGTAGTTCTAATTTTTAATAAAAATTATGAACTACAAATTATTTTGATAACTCAGTAAGTCGGCACAATAAAACATAACTATGTGGACTGCTGTTAAGAGCCTTAAAGTCGGTGTAACTACTAACCACTAAAAGCCCTAACAGATAGTTCTGTTTATTCTCACCCACCTACTTATTCATCAACACCAATTTTTTCGCATACGTTTTGCAGAACGCATTCCCCACATTTTGGTTTTTTCGCCGTGCAGGTATAACGCCCGTGAAGAACAAAGGCTGGTCCCCAAAATGTCCATTCTTCCTGTGATACCAGCTGCATCAATTCCTGCTCTATTGTCTCTGGAGTTTTACGTTTTGTTAACCCCATCCGCTGGCTAACACGAGCCACATGGGTATCAACAATAATGCCAGAAGGAGTATTGAACGCAGTATTGAGGACAACGTTAGCTGTTTTGCGTGCGACTCCGGGTAGGGTTACCAATTCTTCTATAGTTTTGGGCACCTCTCCCCCATATCTCTCAACCAAGTCCCGGCACATACTTTTGATTGTTTTGGCTTTATTGCGATAAAAACCAGTGGGCTTAAGTTCTTCCTCTAGTTCTAGAATATCGGCATCAGCATAAGCCTGGGCAGTAGGATACTTAGGAAACAGAGTTTTAGTAACTTTATTTACACGCTCGTCCGTACATTGTGCGGCAAGAATTGTTGCCACGAGAAGCTGAAGCGGGGTTTCCCAATCTAATTCATATTTAGCGTTTGGGTAAGTATATTTTAGCTTACTAAGGATTGTTTCAATAGTTTGGGTACTAATTGACATCAGAATAACGTTATTAATTTGACGGTACTATGCCCGTTATATACGTTTATGAAGAGTTTGGCAAAGTAGACTCAGGTGCCACCTGACTTTTGATGAAATACTCTGGGTTTGTCAAGGTAGCTCCTTGGTAGCATAAAGCTATATGTACTGTTTATAGCTTGTGCAGACTGCCATGTCATTTCTATCCAAACTACGTTCGTCTATTCTTATAGGATTTTTCCTCAGCCTCTTTATAAGTGCAGGTCTGTGGGTAGGTAATTTCACCAATACTGCTACACAAACAGCAGTTGCACCTGTATCTGGTGTTGCCCTAACCCAGGGAGTCAAGAAAACTGTCTTAAGTAATGGTTTAACGGTACTGACGAAGGAAGTTCACACTGTACCAGTGGTGAGCGTACAAGTCTGGTACCGAGTAGGTTCTCGTAACGAGAAAGCTGGGGAAAGCGGCATTTCCCACCAGCTAGAGCATTTGATGTTTAAAGGTACCACCTCGCGCCCAGTGCAATTTGGTCGGTTGTTTAGTGCTTTAGGCAGCCAGTTCAATGCCTTTACCAGTTATGACGAAACTGCTTATTTTGGTACAGTGCAGCGGGATAAACTTGATGCACTGCTAACCTTAGAAGCAGACCGCATGGAAAGTGCTTTGATTCAATCTGACCAACTGACGAGTGAGAAACGCGTTGTTATTTCAGAACTGCAGGGGTATGAAAATTCTCCTGGATACCGCCTCAATCGTGCTGTAATGCGATCTGCATTTCCCCAACGAGCTTATGGTCTACCTGTGGGAGGTACCAAAGCCGATGTGGCACAATTTTCACTAGAGCAGGTACGCAATTATTACCAAAGATACTACAGCCCTAACAATGCAACACTCATCGTTACGGGAGATTTTGATACTCAAGCAGTCCTAAATGCTGTTAATACAACCTTTGGAAAACTACCAAAACCTACACAAGGGAACAAGGAAACGATTTCCCCTCCTCCCCCTCTCTCGCCTTCGCTTCTTCCTTCGTCCGGTACCAAACCACCCATTGTCCTAAAAGAGCCAGGAAGTGCAGCGTTGTTACAAGCTGTCTATCCTTTACCTAATGTCAATCATCCAGATGTGCCTGCAATTGATGTGATGGATGCTATCCTCACGGGTGGGCGCAGTTCTCGTTTATACCAAATTCTAGTGGAATCTGGTTTGGCTAGCTCGGTCAGTGCTAGTCCTGTAGAACTCATTGAACCTGGTTGGTACGAAATTAATGTGACAGCAGCTCCTGGTCAACAACTCTCTAAAATTGCCCAAGTCCTGCAACAGTCCTTAGCTCAATTGCAACAAAAGCCGGTTACTAGAGAAGAATTGAACCGGGCAAAAACACAACTTCAAGCTTCTTTTGTCTTGAATAACCAAGATATTACCAGTCAGGCAAGCCAATTAGGTTACAGCCAAACTATTGCCGGAGATTATCGTTATATTGAGCGCTATCTTGAGGCAATAGGCAAAGTCTCGCCAGCAGATGTCCAGCGAGTCGCAAAAAGTTACCTCAATCCCGCTCAACAAACAATTGGCTTTTTTGAACCCACTCTTGCAGATGGTAAACCAGGAGCTTCTGGTGTTGGTTCCGGTCGCACTGTGGAAAACTTCAGCCCCGGTAAGCCTGTAGATCCGGCTGAACTCGCTAAGTATCTCCCGGCTGCTAAAGCAACCACTGCTTCGACAAAACAGCCGCTTCCAGAGCAATTTATCTTTAAGAATGGTTTGCAAGTTCTTTTACTTGCGGATCGCAGTGTCCCCACTGTTAACTTGAGCGGTCAGATTGAAGCAGGTAGTGTATTTGACACAAATCAAAACGCGGGCTTGGCAAGTCTTGTTGCTACTAACTTGATGAATGGGACGCGAACTCAAGATGCTTTGTCTCTAGCACGGACTTTGGAAGACCGAGGAGTTAGTTTGGGATTTAACGCGGCTCGGGAAGGTATCAGTATTACTGGCAATGGGTTGTCGGAAAATTTACCATTATTAATTCGGACTCTAGCGGATGTCCTGCAAAATGCGATTTTCCCAAACAACCAACTCGAACTCAGCCGTCAGCGATCGCTCACGAGTCTAAAATTACAGTTAGATGACCCTCGCGGATTGGGAAGACGGGTATTCCAACAAGCCATTTATCCTGAAAATCATCCGTTCCATAGTTTTCCTACTGAACAAAGCTTAAAAAGTATTACTCGCGCTGATGTGTTGCGCTTCTATCAGGAACACTACCGACCAGATACAACTACCATCGCTCTGGTAGGTGACTTTAATCCAACTCAAGTCAAAACTTTGCTCAATCAAGCTTTTGGCGAATGGAAAGCTGAGGGAAATCCACCAAAATTCAACCCGGCTTCAGTGTCTTTACCGCAAAAGATCACCCAACTCACCCCAGTTATTCCAGGCAAGGCAGAGTCTGTCACCTACATCGGTTACAATGCTATCTCGCGGAAAGACCCCCGTTTCTATCCTGCTTTGATAGTTAATGAAATTTTAGGCGGTGATACTTTATCTAGCCGATTGGGTACCGAAGTGCGCGATCGTCAAGGTCTCACCTACGGTATTTACAGTGCTTTTGCTGCAGGTATCAATCCCGGTCCATTTTTAATTCAAATGCAAACCGACCCCAATGATGCTCAGAAAGCTATTAACAGCACTGTCGCTTTGCTCAAGCAGTTGCGGGAACAGGGCATTACTGAAGCTGAGTTGAACGCTGCAAAACGTTCTATTACAAACAGCTATCCCGTGGAATTAGCTAATCCTGCTGACGTAGCAAACATGATTTTAGGAAATGCTGTTTACGGGCTTTCACCCGCAGAAATCCGGGAGTTTCCCAAGCGTATAGAAGCGATTACTATGGCTCAAATCCAACAAGCAATTCAGGAGTTAATTCATCCAGATAAACTGGTGATTGTTACCGCAGGACCCAAAGCGTGAATTAAGTATAAAGTGTGAAGGATGAAGGATAAAAGTAAAGACAATTGTCAATTGTCAATTGTCAATTGTCCTTTGTCCTTTGCTGAAGGCAAATGAGGAATGTCCAAGAACAAGGGACGACCAACACCTGTTAACTTTTAATTTGTACCAACTTACAAAACCTGATTGGTTGACATATGTTTTTTAACCCAGTACCCTCTTGGTGGTTTTTCGATGCCATAAGCCTTGCACCATTTTTCTATAGCTTTGTCAGATAAGCCAAAATCTTTAGCTATCTGGATTGTTGGCTTTTCCCAAACGAGCTTCTGGAGTTCTTCTTTGGTAGGTCTTGGTACTTTTCGAGAATGAATTCTTGCGTCAGTATTGACCTTCCTCGTGGTTAAATCAACTCCAAACTCCTTGTAGGTTCGCTTGGGTGCTTCTTCGGTGAACTCTGTAAAATCTTCCCACCAATAGAAAGGCTTGGGAGATTTTGGTAGTATTGTTCTGATACAACAACCGCCAAATTTAATGGCCGGATAAATAACTTTATCTATATCGGGTAAATAAATAGCATAGAAGTCAAAGTCATCTGCTTGGTACTTTTTCTCATGACAGCCGTTTTTATCTACCCAACTCGTTTTGTTTTTTACTGTGTTATCAGCAGTGAACTTAGCTTGTATTCTGTAACAATTCCCGTGTTTGTAGGCAATTAAATCAAAGGCCAAATGTTCGCAGACAACAGGTGTAAAAACAGAGTAGCCCTTGACTGTTAAGTCTGCTATTGCTTTGGCAGCCGCAATATCCGCTTTATTTTTTGTATGATGTAACAATATTAACCCTCTATTAGGTGAATTTAGCGTAGCACCTTGATAACCATAAAAGATTAACATTTTACTTAAACGAGCGCGGCAGGACTCGAACCTGCGACCAACGGATTAGAAATCCGTGGCTCTATCCACTGAGCTACGCGCCCAAATAAAATTGCTGGCTGTTTAAATAGTCAGTTTTCATATTATAGCTGTACTACCTGCCAAAAGGCAAATTAAAATTATTGCAGATTTCACACAGTCAAGGCTAAGATCCAAGGCGCTAGATATGATATGTACAATCAAAATCCCGTCTATGAGGTATTTGTTAGTTATATTGATTGGTCGATGGGTTTGCTTCGGCAAACACGCTTAACTTCATACCGGGCTGTATCAGTTGCTGTGCAGCCAGTATGCGATGATTTTTCCCATGTATAGACCGCCCCGGTGAGGTGATTTGCCAGTGTCATGTTTATATTGAAACGGCAGGATGTAGAAATATCCACCATTCAGCACCCAACGCGAGAGCAGCAGGTGCCCATCCTCTATTATCAAGGGCAAACTTTTCGGTTAATTAACGTCTTCAAAGCCAGTCAAGAAGAAGATGCCAAAGCTTTGTGGAGAGATTTAACCGATAACCGTGGCAAAGCCTGTGTTCTACTAGAGGAACCCGATCGCTACAGCGTTTGGGGTAAAGTTCGTTTAGAGCAGATAGGTAGTGACACGGGTGGCAGTAGCAAAATGGCAATTTTTACACAAGCCTGTTTTGTGCTGCTGCAATCCGTTTACGTTGATATAGAAGATTTTTTAGGTTCCAGACAAGCAACACTATTTCAAAAAGGTGTTGCAGAAGTTATGCAGCAAGGGCAATTTCCTCAGGTATCCTCACCAGAGGCAATCAAAAACGTGCTAACTATGGATCTCAAACAGCTAGCCCAAATGCCAAGTTGGCAAGAACATCATGTCATTACGTTCTTGCAGGAACTGCATCGGCTAGCAAAGGCTTATTTTGGGAATACCAACTTTGCCCATCAGGTGGGCGAAAGGTTACAAGATTTGCCAGAAGGCGAGCGAACGCTCTTTATCAATTGGTTAAAACAATCGACCTTGAGTAAACTGTGGCATTAACTTACAGCAATTTTCATGTATGTTAAATTGACGAGTTGCTCTGGAAAATTGCTTTTTTTAAACGGTCAATGAGCCAAAAAAACTGCTAGAGTGCATTTATACAGTAAAGTTCTATGAGTAGCGCTTACAACAAGACACACCGAAGTAAATCCATGTTATCAACCCAGAACATCGTTTTAACAAGCGTGGGCTGGGGTGTACTGGCACTGTTATACTTTATGTTATTTAGTGCCAGAATTCCAGATGCAGATGGCATAGAAAAACGTGCTGATTGGTACCTACTGGGTACAAATATTTTTGAAGCAATAGCTTACCTGGGCGCTGGTGTCTTATGCTTAAGAAATTGGCGCAGCCCGCAAATTGTGAGTGGACGAAATGTGTGGTTGGCAATCGGCATCGGTATGCTTTCTTATTTCCTGGGAGGGATAATTTTTGGTTATACCGAGATAGCCTTGGGAAAAGAACCTGTCCTTTCTCTGGCAGATGTGTTTTTTGTGGCAACCTATTTGTTACTAGGTGTGGGCATGGTATTGGCTGTAGCTTCCAGACGACTGAATCTAGAGACTTGGCAATGGGCGATTGTGCTAGCGCTGGCAATTTGTGGCAGCGCAGTAGCATGGTTGATTTCCGGTCAGCCCCCAACCGAAACTGTGAAAGCTCAAGTGCCAACGTGGGAAGAAAATATGGCGGCAATTTTAAACTGGTTTTACATCGTAAGCGATGTACTGCTACTCGTGATTGCCACCACCCTACTGCTAGCCTTTTGGGGCGGAAGAGTTTCCTTATCTTGGCGGATGATAGCAGCAGCAGCCTTTTCCCTATACGTAGCAGATATGTGGTTTAAATATGCCACAAATTGGATTCCCAATTACCAAAGTGGAGAGATACTAGAGGTATTTTGGGTGTGGAGCGGAGTTTTATTTGGCTTGGGCGCTGTCCTAGAACATGACGCATCAATAAACCGTTCGCGGCGTACAGGTGGAAGAAAAAGAACTTAGATAGAAGAGTGGTTGGTGTCCTACCGTGAGAAAACTAACAGAGTCAGACAAACAAGAAATTCTTAAGTTATATCGTGAAACTGCTGAAACGACCTCGACTTTGGCAGAGCGCTACGACGTGAGTAATTCCACGATTAGCCGCTTGCTAAAAAGCACTTTGCCAGAAGAG
This sequence comes from Scytonema sp. NUACC21, assembly GCF_054684315.1. Taxonomy (NCBI): domain Bacteria; kingdom Bacillati; phylum Cyanobacteriota; class Cyanophyceae; order Nostocales; family Scytonemataceae; genus Scytonema; species Scytonema sp. NUACC21. The sequence continues at coordinate 25,726 of NZ_BAAFZH010000083.1, forward strand.
GAATACGAATACCTTGTTTCTTTAAAGCGTGCTGCTAGAACTCCTGAAGGCAGGGCACAAGTCAGCTATGACAATATACCCGTGTTTACATCAGCACGACAAGAAACACAACAGGAACAACCAGCTCCGCCTCCTGTAATTGTACCTCCTGTTATTAAGGTTCAAAAACAAGAGGAACCAAAACAGGAGAAACCATCTAAACCTGTGAAAGTTGTTGAGTCAACACTATCTCCGGCTAGACGGGTGAAGCGGCGCTCATCGTCTCCTGAATCAGACGAGCAACAACAGCCACGTTTGTCAGTTGTTGAGGAACCAGTAGCTGAGCAATTGGAACTTCTAGAACACAAACCGCAAGAAATCACAAACATTCCCAGCCCACTGGAAGAAGTCACTCATCCAGAAGCCAATGTGATCGCGGAAATGTTTGGCGAAGACTTGCTAGATGAATCCGATGATTTGGATGATTTAGACGACGAAGACGATGAAGATTATGACGACGATGAGGACGACGATGAAGATTTTGAAGAACGCCCGCGTCTAGTCACAAGATCTAGGTCAAGTGATAGCCAGGTTCGAGTCTTACCTCTGTCAGCTGCAGCTTTGCCAAAAACTTGTTATTTGGTAATAGACCGTTCTTCTGAATTAATCACCCGCCCCCTGAGAGATTTCGGCGATTTGGGACAAATTCCTAACCTGGAAACCCAGCAAAGAACTCTACCAGTGTTTGATGCGCAGACCGAGTAAATGGTCTGAATAAAGGTGCTGATGTGTATATGGTCAAGCCTTTTGAGCCAGAGGAACTGGTAGCACAGGTAGAATCTTCTCTCAAGCAGACCATTCGCTGGAAAGAACACCAAGCAAAGGGAGGGGAAAACGGTTCCCGCATCCAAGTTCCCTTTGATGTCCAACTAACCCCAACCGAACTCAAAGTTGTCCAATTTGTGGCTAGAGGCTTAGCTAACCGCGAAATCGCTGAAGAATTAAATGTCAGCCAGCGGACGGTTGAAAGTCACGTGTCCAATATGTTGGGCAAAACTAATCTCCACAATCGCACCGAACTAGCACGGTGGGCGATAGAAAACCAAATGGCATAAGCTGATTGCGATTTTGGTTTTTAGATTGGGAATCCAAAATCCCGCTACTTGCGGGACTCGGGGAGAACCCTCCAAAGTTTCAAGCGGAGTTAACCTCCGCTCTAAACTTCTCTGGGTAACGCAGTAGTTAAAAAAATCTAAAATCCAAAATCTATATAGTTACCAACCATCTTCTCCTGTAACCACCGGGTGCTTGATTTCTAAATTAAGTTCATCTAGGTAGGTCAAGGCGCTGGCAATTTGGAAAACTGTTCCTCGTAGCTCCAAATCAAAGCAGCCATGTTGCGGTACATCCTCAGTGAGTTGCGCGGCAGCGATATTTACCGTAACTCCAGAGTGAGTAATTAATCTGGAAATAACGGGCTGTTCGTGCATCTCTTTGGGAATGTTAACCGTAACGCGAGTTTGAGTGCGTCTGTTATCTCGAAAATTTTTGGTAGATTTACCCTGTTTGATCAGTAGTGCCATAGTAGATTTCCCCTAGAAAACGAGATGATGGGGGTTCTCTATTGCGAGAATTTTTTCACCCCATCAAATACAGGAATATCACTCTTTTTAACACAATACAAGGTTCTACGTCGTTATTGTTTCAAAAAGTATAATTTATTAGTCAAAATAGTGTTGTTTATCACAATTTTTTCTACCTCAATGTACCCCCAACTGTTCTGTCTCAAAGTAGGGGAGAAAAGGGCTTTTGGTATTTTTTTATAGTTTTTGTTTCGGCTGTCAGTACCTATTTATTGGATATTGAACTTTAGTTCGTGACAAATCGCAGAGAAAATGCGGCTATAGGTTGTAAAGTTTCTTATCAGCGTCGCTTTTCCTCATTGACCGCGACCCCTTACAGAAATTTCCCTTTTTCTAAATAACACTAAAAATAAAATTTCAAATGTTTTTTAATTATCAATTATTTGTTATACCTTAACTTTTTTGAGCTACTGGTATTTCGATCGCAAATTCCGCACCCTTTCCAGGCTCAGATATTACCATAAGGTTACCGTGGTGCTTTTGAATAATTTGGTAGCTGATTGCCAATCCCAGACCCGTTCCCTGATTTACAGGTTTAGTTGTAAAGAAAGGTTCAAAAATTTTATTTTGTATTTTAGAATCAATCCCCGGTCCATTATCTCGAATTGTGACTCTAATGAAATCATCATTGATAGTTTCTGTTGCGATCGCAATTTGTTTTTGAGATTCTTCTTTTTTCTCTTGTAAAGCATCAATTGCATTGCTAAGGATATTCATAAATACCTGGTTAAGTTGTGCAGGATAACACTCAATCAAAGGAATATTTCCAAATTCTTTAACAATATCAATTCCCTGTTTCACTCTATGATTCAAGATTAACAAAGTACTTTCAATTCCCTCATGAACATCCACTATTTTCTTGTCAGCTTGATCCAAACGAGAAAAATTGCGTAAAGAGAGCACAATCTCACGTATACGCTCAGTTCCAAATTTCATGGAAGAAATGATTTTGGTTAAATCTTCTATCATAAAATCAAAATTCATAGCTGTAGCTTCATCTTGAATCTTAGAAGATGGTTTTGGGTATTCTTCCTGATAAAGTTGAATCAAATTTAACAAAGATTGAACGTAGCTTTCCAAATAATCAAAATTGCCATAAATAAAATTAATTGGATTATTAATTTCATGTGCCACTCCTGCAACCATACGACCCAATCCAGACATTTTCTCAGTCTGAATAAGTTGAACTTGAGTTGCCTGCAATTCCTTTAAGATATGCTCTAATTCGTATGCTTGAAGTTGAGCGGTGACGGTTGCAGTGGTGAGTGCTCTAAGATTATTGTAGGCTTTTGAATGGTAGCGGAGGCGGGCAATCAGTTCTACTTTATCGGGTAGCTTAATCAGATAATCATTCGCCCCTTGAGCAAAGGCTTCTGCCTTGAGTTCCGGTTCTTCTTTGCTGGATAGCATAATAATAGGTATATCACAAGTGGCTGCATGAGACCGAAACCAACGCAGCAACATCAAGCCGTCTATTTCAGGCATAACTAAATCCAGAAGAATCACTGTTGGAGAAATTTCCATTGCCTTTTGGATTGCTTGAGCGGGATTGTTGACGTAGTGAAAGGAAATATCTGCTTCATTTGCAAGAATTCTATGGACTGCTTCACCAACTATCAACTGATCGTCAATCAGCAGAAGTTTTACAGTAGGTGTATTGGAAAGCAGAACAGACGCGTCGCTTGTTTTGGTTTGTCCCTTTCTCCACTTGGACATCAGAGATAATATTTTTGTGGAAAGTTGAGGGACTGCTTCTGCTTGCACGGTCATATAGCTCCTCTGATTTTTTGTAGCTTTTGTTACTTAAAAAAGTGATACTTTGCTGGGTATACTGATTATATCCCAGTCAATTTAAAAGCTTAAATTATTTGCAATTATTGATGAATCACTCAGATTCTCTTTTTCTCAAGAATAAATATTATTGACAAGCAATACTTTGCATATCGTAAAACCACGTAAATACAATTGTATAAAAAATACGATTCAAGAGATGGCGTAGGTTGGGTTGAGGAACGAAACCCAACACATACAAATTCCCAATTGTCTTTACAAAAGATTGATAGGTAAATTCTTATTTAGAAGTCGCGAAAGGATATTAATTCTGGTTGGCGCTCAAATTACCAAAATGTTTCTGTAAGTCCTTCATGCAAGCATTGGCGATCGCGTCAACTGGTAAAACCTCTGCGGCTGCATCTAGTTCCAAGGCTGCTTTGGGCATACCATAGACAACGGAAGTTTGTTTATCTTGAGCAATGGTATACCAGCCTGCATCACGCAAGAGTTTTAAGCCTTGGGCACCATCTCGACCCATGCCTGTTAACAGTACACCGACTCCATATCCAGCCCAATAATTGGCAACACTCTTAAAGAAGACATCAATAGATGGGTGGTAGAAACAATTCAACGGTTGCTTGTCATAACTAAGGGTCAAGTCAGGGCGCATGATGAGATGATGATTTTTTCCAGCAACCAAAACTATACCCATCTGTGGTGAAAAACCGGAGATGGCAAGCTGCACGGGCATGGGTATTTGGTCGTCCAACCAAGCTGCAAAGCCCGGAGCAAATTGGGCATCAACGTGCTGGACAACAATAAAGGCAGCTTGAAAACCTTTGGGAAATTTGGAGAGAATGGTAGCCAATGCTTGGGGCCCTCCAGTAGAAGCCCCTATAACAATCAGAGGTTTGTTTCGCTGAGTGAGTTGTAAATGATGGCTTGAACTTTTCCCAAGCAATCTGGCGATCGTTGCAATTTTATTGAGTAGCCCACTACCATCAATTGTCTGCTGACTGTAACTCATGGCTGGTGTGTTGATGGCGTCCAATGCTCCGTAGCCCATTGCTTCAAAAACCTTGGCTGCATAACGATTGACACTGGCAGTTACCATGAGAATGGCACAAGGAGATTGGGTCATGATGCGCCTTGTGGCTTCTACTCCATCCATACCGGGCATAAGTACATCCATTAAAATCAAGTCAGGAGTATCCACTGCACACTTCGTTACAGCTTCAACACCATCATAGGCAACCCATACCACCTCATACTCTGGTTTTGTAACCACTACCCGTCGCAGTGCCTCTACTGCTATCAGCGCATCGTTGACAATAGCAATCCTCACGGGTTAAGCATCTCCAATTAAATCAATTACAGCTTGTAGTAAAGTGTCATCATGAAAACTACTCTTGGTTAGATAGTAATCTGCTCCTGCTTCTAACCCTTGAAGTCGGTCTTCCTCTCTATCTTTATAAGAAACGATAATCACGGGTATGTGCTTCAGCTTAGCATGAGTTTTAATTTGCCTCGTTAGTGCAAAACCATTCATGCGGGGCATATCAATATCTGTAACAACTAAATCGCAATTACCTCCATGTAGAGCGTTCCAACCATCGATACCATTAACTGCCACTTCGACTTTGTAACCATTGTTTTCTAAAAGTTTGCGTTCCATTTCGCGTACAGTAATGGAATCATCAACCACTAAGATACGCTTGTGTATTTTGGTGGTGGTTTGGCGGGTGGCTTGATTCACCTGGCTTGCTTGCCCAGTTGAAAAAACTTTAGCAATAGAACGTACCAAATCCTCGACATCCACAATTAATACGGGGGAACCATTGTCCATCAAAGCAGCAGCACTGATGTTGGGTACTTTCCCAAGACGGGGGTCTAATGGTCTGACAACTAAACTGCGCTCTCCCAGGTATCGGTCTATAACCAGCCCATAACGGTTTGTACGATCGCCGATGGCAATTGCACTGAGCATTTCTGAATTGACAACAGACGGAGGTAACTCCAAAACTTGACGTGCCGACACCAACTCAATTGGTTTATTATTCATGAGGAAAAAAGAGCGATTTTCTGATGTGAAAATCTCAGACCTAGAGAGCATGAGCACCCGTTCAATCCGTGACAGTGGAAACGCGTATGGTTCACCTGAAATTTCCACCAGTAGGGCTCGAATCACTGATAACGTCAGCGGTAATTGCATACAAAAACTCATGCCCTTTCCCGGTTGGGAGACAGCCCGCACAGTTCCTCCCACCTCACGTATGGTGTTATCAGCGACATTTAACCCGACTCCCCGACCTGAAATCTCGGTGACGGTATTGGCTGTGGAAAAGCCCGGTAAAAATAGGAATTCCATTAACTCGCTTTCAGTGAGTTGAGCAGCCATTTCTGCATTCGTCAGTTGTTTTCTGACAATTTCCAATCGCAGAAACTCTGGATCGATCCCCCGACCATCATCTGATACAGAAATAAAGAGCATTCCTGCGCGATGGGCAACTTCAATTTGAATATTTCCTTCTTCCGGTTTACCAGCTGCTAAACGCTCTCGGGGTGACTCAATGCCATGATCTACTGCGTTCCTCAGCATATGAGTGAGGGATACTTCCAAGCGTTCGAGAATGTCTTGATCCACTAAAGTGGATTTACCCACTATCTCAAGCTTGACTTTTTTACCTAATTGCTTGGCGATGTCGCGGATCATTCGGGGAAAGCCTTGTCCACCTTCAGCAAACGGACACATTCGAGTGGCAATGACTTGTCGATAGAGTCGATCTGCAAGGTTGGTAGAACGTTGAGAAAATAGCTCTAGTTCGCTGTAGCGATCGCCCAATAGTTGTTGATATTCGCTGGCTTTTTGACGAACTGCTGTCAACTGCTCGTCAATCTGCCGCTCTAAATGACGGTTTGCTAATAATTCTTGTAACTTCTCCAAGGAGTCGGATAACTCTGTGTAGCTTGCTTTTAGCTGTAAGAAAGAATCAGCAAATGGCTCCAACCACTTTGCCTCAACTAGGGATTCTCCTGCTAGCCCCATTAATCGATTGAGATTATCTGTACTCACTCGTACTACTTGCTTGGAGGTGTTAGGGGGAGTGTTTGAGGGAGGGAGGGAGGGAGGGAGTGTCTGAGGGAGGGAGTGTCTGAGGGAGGGAGTGGTTTGGATGTGAGCGATTGCTGTGATGAGCGATTTGATTTTGGTATCTTCTGGTGGTTGCTCGTTGGGGTTTTGTATACAAATATCTGCTATGTGCAAGAGTATATCTACTCCTTGCAGTAAAATATCTATGTCAGCCGTTGTGAGGGTAATTTGTTCTGCTTGAGCTGCGGCAAAGCAGTCTTCCATAATATGAGCAAGGGTTACGGCTGCATTAATGTGAACAATTCTGGCAGCACCCTTAATGGAATGAGCTGCCCGCATTAAGGCTGTCAGTTCTTCTTTGGACTTTGGTTGACTCTCTAGTGCCAATAAGCAATTAATCATGACAGCAACTTGAGCCTTGACTTCCATGCAGAATAACTCTACCAAGGAAAGATTACTAACATCGGGGTCATCTTTCATGACGTCACCTTTTTGCTTAAAGTATGAAATAGCAGTTCGTCATCCAAAAAGCTGACACTGCGATCGCGCCACTTTAACAAACCTTTAGTATAGGTATGGCTTCCTTGGGTACCTTTGGGAGTGTCAAGCAATTCATCTTGATGGCAGCTATGTACCCCATACAGTTCATCCACAGTAAATACCCAAACACCACTACCTGCTTTTTCCACCACAACCATACGCGAATAAACCACAGGGCTTAAAGCTTGGGGTGGAGTACTGGCAATTTCCAGATTCAACAAATGGGTTAAAGAAATACACAATTGCAATTCACCTCGAATACTCACCAATCCCCGCAAGATTTGGTTAGTACGATACGGTATCGTATGAATGACACTGGGTGGAGTCGTTTCTTTAAAAACTCGGGCTGGGAGTGCCAACCATTCACGTTGCAAGCGAAAGATAACAACTGTGAGAGTTTCCGTAGCTAATAAAGCATGAGTTGGAAGATAGCTTTGTGCTGAGAACATCGCTGGTTTGTTCTCAGTCTCTGTGCCAGATTCAGCCAATAACTGAGTCCGTTCACGCCGATAGTTTTCAGGAATCGAACGTTCTAATAATTGACGCCCGGTTGCAGAGTAAACAGGACAATTCCGACAGTGACTAAAAGTAGTGAGTTTTGAACAGGTACAATCGCCTGCAACACCAGTCACGTTCCAGCAAAAATCAGTATCTGAGTTTGATAGGGCAGTAAAACTACTCATGGAGGCTATTGTTGATTGTATGGGTATAGTTCCGTTATAAAAGACCTACTCAAAGCTACTCAAAACTAGTCATTCTCGTTACTGGACTAGTTGAACTTTGATGCTTAATTCCTGCTTCACACTGGTGAGTTTGCCTTTAAGAAAATGGCAGTGTTTGAGTAGAATTTTCTGTCTTGACTTGAAAGCGAGTTATTTCCTGACGCAATCCTTGGGCAACTTGATTGAGTCGAGTAATGGCATTGTTAATTTCTCGCAAAGAATCTGTTGTTTGGATTGAGGTGTTGCTCAACTGCACCATAGCATCGCTGATTTGTTGCGCCCCCTGCGATTGTGCTTCCATTCCAGAGTTAACCACTTCAAATCTTGGTGTCAATTCCTGCACTTGCTCAATGATTTGAGACATTTGTCCGCTAATATTGGCGACATCTTCCACACCCTGACCCACTTCTTTAGCAAATTTATCCATCTCCATCACACCAGCTGATACAGAAGATTGCATTTGCTTGACCATTTTTTCAATTTCTAAGGTGGCGACAGCTGTTTGGTCTGCCAAACGTCGAATCTCTCTAGCAACCACCGCAAACCCCAAACCATACTCTCCAGCTTTTTCTGCTTCAATCGCTGCATTTAACGATAGCAAATTGGTTTGGTCTGCTACTTTAGTAATCGTCACCACAATATTGTTAATATTATTTGCCTTTTCGCTAATCACTCCCAAACGAGAAGCAATAATATGGGTTGCTTCCCCCAATTGGCGCATGGTGGTTTCCATGCGTAGGAGGTCTTTTTGACTCTTATTTGCTGCCGTTGTAGTCCCTTGTGACATCAGTGCCACTTCTTCCATAGTTTTAACCAGTTCTTTGGAGGTGACAGCTATTTCTTTAGCAGTAGCTGCAACTTCATTGGTAGAAGCTACTTGTTCGGTCATCGTAGCTTCTAATTGTTTCCCCGAAGCTGCTATTTGGGTGGATGAAGTCGTTACTTGAATCCCAGACTGCTGCACTTGACGAACCAAAGAGTTTAAGTTGTCTGTCATGTTTTTTAGCACAGCCATTAATTTACCTATGACACCATTGGAAGTAGCTTCAACCTGGGTTGTCAAATCTCCATTAGAAACCCGTTCTGCTAAGTTAAAAGCATTTTGTAAGGAGCGACTTAAGGCACGGCTGGGAATAAGAATTGTAGCAAGTGAAACAACTAAGACAGTGGTTACAATACAGAAAAATGTTGCCCAAATAACAAAATTTGCCAAGGCTTGGACTTGGCTTGCTTGTTTTTGTTGCTCTTCTATATTTTGATTTTCTAGTTGAATCATCTCATCCAGCTTTTGCCGAATTCGATCCATAATTTTTTTACCTTTATCTGAAACAATCAGATTTAATACTTCTTGTTCTTTACCACTTCTTTTTAAATTGATTGTTTCCTCCAATTCATTAATTTTTTGCTCCGATAAAACTTCAATTTCATCAAAAATTTTTTGTTTGATCGGTTGAGTGGCAATTTTAGGTTCTAATTCTAAATAATATTTTCGTATTTGAGTTTTTGCTTTTTCATATGGTTCTAAATATGCTTGATTTTTGGTAATAATGAATCCTCTTTGTCCGGTTTCAGCATCAACTAAATTTTTCTCAATCTCTTTTAATTGATTTTTTACGTCATGGGTTAATATTAATGAGTTGGCAGAATTGATGAGAGCATCATTTGTTGCTTTAGAAAACAAGCTAGCAATACCTGTTAATATGACGATAATGCTGCATCCACTTAAAACAAATTGATTAATTTTTATCCCTTGTTGCATATATTTAGTATGTTTGTTTTCTTTGAGTTTCCATTATTTTGGATAAGTCGGTCGGCGCAAAAAATTATGATGTCTCAGCATCCACTCAAGTTTTTTCCAATTCTCTCAATTGTGATTCAATGGCATAAGTATGTATAACTCTGTTGATTTTGACACAAAACTAGCAATTCTCGTTAAGGCAACGATGACTCCAAATCTACCCAATACAAATTGATTAATTCCTATTCCTGTTTGCATATTCTTAAACCATATAATTTTGAATCAAGAATAATCTCTAAAGGTTATTTAAGCCCTTGATAATGACTTTTATTGTGCTTGTAAATTTTGCTATAGTGATTTTTCTGCCCTCTTACGCCAACCTATTTATAAGCTTTGTAGAATTGCCAATCCGAGTTGATGAAAAATCTTCTGCCGTGACTTTAAAGCGAGACATTTCATGGCGCAACCCTTGGGCAACTTGATTTAGTTGATTAATAGCGCTGTTAATTTCTCGCAAAGAATCTGTTGTTTGGGTTGAGGTATTACTCAATTGCATCATGGCATCACTAATTTGTTGCGCCCCCTGCGATTGTGCTTCCATTCCAGAGTTAACCACCTCAAATCTTGGTGTCAATTCTTGTACTTGCTCAATGATTTGTGACATCTGTTTGCTGATACTAGCCACATCTTCTACGCTTTGTTCCACTTCTTTAGCAAATTTATCCATCTCCATCACGCCAGATGATACAGAAGATTGCATTTGCTTGACCATTTTTTCAATTTCTAAAGTAGCAACAGCTGTTTGGTCTGCCAAACGTCGAATTTCTCTGGCAACTACCGCAAATCCCAAACCATACTCCCCAGCTTTTTCTGCTTCAATCGCTGCATTTAATGACAGCAAATTGGTTTGGTCTGCCACTTTCGTAATCGTTACCACAATATTGTTGATGTTGTTTGCTTTTTCACTGATTGCGCCCAGCCTCGAAGCGATGGTATTGGTGGCTTCTCTGAACTGACGCATGGTTGTTTCCATGCGGAGTAAATCTTTTTGACTACTGCTGGTTGCTGTTGTCGTGGCTTGTGACGTAACTGCCAATTCTTCCATAGTTTTGACTAGTTCCCTGGAGGTGGCAGATATTTCTTTGGCAGTGGCTGCGACTTCGTTAGTGGAAGCTACTTGTTCGGTCATCGTAGCTTCTAACTGTTTGCCTGAAGCAGCAATTTGGGTGGCTGAAGTTGTAACCCCAATACCGGAGTTTTGTACTTGACGAATTAAGGCATTCAGGTTTTGGGTCATGATTTGGAAAGATTTTAATAGTTTTCCAATCTCGTTATTACTGTTTAATTCAGCATCAACAACAGAGTATGTTAAATCTCCAATAGAAATTTGCTCTGCCGCTTTTACTGCCCTAGCAATTCTTACTTCTAAAAATTTGGTAATGAACAAACTTGCTAAAATAGCTACTAGTAAACACACTATAGAAGCTATAATAGCCGACAAAATCATTATATTTATAGATTGATTTGTTAAGAAAATACTTTTGTCTAAAATCTCTTTTTCTCTATTATCAAAAGCATCACTAATTTTAAGAAATCTTTCAAGATATTCTTTCCCTCCACTGAAGAATAGAACAAGTTCTTTTTGAGTCTTGTTCTGATTTAATTTAATATTGTTTTGAACAAAGCTATCGTAGTCTTGATAAATTCTATACATCTCATCTAGTCTAGCTCGTTGTTCTGGAGATTGAACTGTATTGGATATAAGAGCAAAATTGTCTTGAAAGGTTTTTCGATCGCTTATATATAGCTCTAAAGCATCTTGATTGATTTTTGGCTCAATAAAGTACTGTCGTATTCGTCTATCCATATTTAAAATTGCTTGAGTTACCACTTGTTTTTCATCAATGATAGTTTGCGCTCTATTAACCGTCTTAAAGGTGTCTGCTGATTGATTGGCTGTGAAGTAGGCTATTATGCTAAATCCTAAAATTAAAATTGTAGGGATTGAAAACCCAACTATAACTAGGTCTTTGATTTTCCAGTTGGCAAACATCTCTCTTGTCCTTATCTTTTGGATGTGTTTAAAACCGCACTCTGTAGCATATGGTTTGGGGAACATTTCGATAGAAGTACTTGCTTTAAGGGGTTTTTAAGTAAAACAGTCTCCCAAAATTGCTGGTGCGGGCTTATAGCCTGCTACTCATATGTAAAATATTCACAGCCGCAATGTATGCGCTCTTGCGCTACTACGAGCCTAAGAACATTTTACGTTTAATGTGTTTGAGCTACTTACAACCTGTTTGTTACAGGTAATATAGACTACAAGTTTTGATTCTTGAAGGTACAAAAAGACCCTCAGTTGCTAGAATTCCCTGTTGGTCAAATAGAGTAACAGTTTGCACATTAAAATTTATATGGATTGGGAACTAGAACTGGGAAACTCATCCCCCTCAATCCCTATCTTTCTTCTTCCGCAATCTCTGGATTCGTTGCAATAAAAGATGAGCGCTGGTTCCATCTCCCTGATGTTCCCTCAGCAATGCCAAATGAATTAATGCTTCTTCGCAATCTGGTTGCAGGTATATGGCTTTTTTAAAAAGTTGTGTAGCTTGTTCTTCTTGTCCTGTTGCTTGCTGTATCTGCCCCAGTAGAACGTAGGCTTTGGCACTGCTGGGGTTTTGCCTGAGATAGTCGTTGCACAGTTGAATGGCTTCTGGAAAGCAACCTCGATCTGCTAAAGTTCTTGCTGTTTCTAGTAAATCTTCGTTTGACTCGTTTAAGAGTTTTACTTTTTCTAGATTGGAAACTAGTTGTTTATTGTTAGGGATGGATGGTTTGAGAGAAGTTTTGTCGGTGGGACGGTGCTTTTTGACAACGGTTTTACAATGGTTGGATTTTATTGAACTATGAGGAATCCCTGACTTTCGGTAAGCAAAGACCATTGGCTGGCTAATGGGAATGAATTTTGTGTTGAGCAACCATCCAGCTTCGCCATGCCCTACAAATAGCAAGCCTTTCTGGGTTAGCAATCGTTCCAGAACTCCAATGGTTTGTTCTTTTGTGGCTCGGTCAAAATAAATTAAGAGATTGCGGCAAAAGACAATATCGTAAGATGGTGTAGCAGCTAAAAAATGAGAATCTGCTAGGTTCCCTTGCATAAAATTGACCGTGCATCTCACCTCTTGGCACAGTTGGTATCCAGTTTCAGTGAGTTGGAAATACCGCTCTTGGAAAAAAGGGGTTGTACCGCGAAATGAATATTGGCTGTAAATTGCTTGTTGGGCAACTTGCAAGCTTTTTTTGCTAATGTCTACAGCGTCAATACGAAAGTTGGCAGCCGTTAACCCAGCTTCTAGTAATGCGATCGCAATCGAATAGGGTTCTTCACCCGTCGAACATGGAACGCTCAGTATTCGCAATACGCGATTTTGGTTATTTGTCAACCATTCAAACAATACGTAATTCTTGAGAAAATTAAATGATTCTCTTTCTCGAAAAAACCAAGTTTCAGGGATAATAATGCTCTCAACAAAAGCTTCCCATTCTTGAGGCGATTCCTGCAAAAGCCCCAAGTAACCAGCCATAGTGGACATTCCGCAATCTGCCATTCTGTGATGAATGGCTCTAGCGATCGTGCTAGAACCAATTGAGTTTGCGTCTAAACCAATTTTTTGTTTTAGTAAACTTTCAATGACAGATTGTGGCATTGGGTGGGGGTTAGTGGTTAGGGGTTAGTAGTTAGTGGTTGGTGGTTGGTGGTTAGGGATAATAGATTGGCTTGTGAGAACAGGTATTCTGTGCGGATACACTGAATCATGCCTTGGGCGTCTAAGATTATCTTGCCCAAATAAGGGGCTGCATCTACCTCAATGTTTGGATCGACCATGTCAGCATCAGAGGTTTGCAACGTTTCTACAACTTTTTCTGCCATTAAACCCACTAGATGAGGCGTTGCCGATTTTGAAGTTTCGTTGCGATCGCTTCCCCAAGAGTTTATGAGTACGATGCGAGTACTAAGATGCTCGCAGCACGGTTTATCGCGCATTAACTGGCACAGGTCAAGTACTGGTACAATACGCCCTCGGTAATTAAAAACACCAGTAACGTATTTAGGTGTATGGGGTAGGGTTTTGAGAATAACCAGGGGAAGGACTTCTACAACCTGCTGACTTGCTATAGCGTAAATTTGATTATCAATATTAAGTAATAAAAATAACATCTATAGACCTTGTAATATGGATCGAGTGAACGCAGTTTAACTCAATCTTGCAAGGTTGATAAATAGAGAAAACACTTGAAATTGGGGGTTGGGTGCAAATCACTATTCTCTAGCTTAACAACTCCAGTAGGACGTGGATTTTCAGCCAGTTCATAGACTTTTGTTTTTATTCGTTGCTGTAAATCTTTTGGCAATTTTTCTGGTTCTTGCGTACTTAGCGTGCTATTTTTATTGAAAAATAAGCTTGAGCCCAATGCTAGCCAAGCATAACAGCCATTCATTTGTAAACTGTTAGCAGCTAAGTAGCCGCGTGTCACGTCTTGTTAGGGAATCATCATGAGACAACTGGTTATCACCGAGCGTATATGCCTTACCGGTCACATTTTGGCAAAGGCTTTTGGTCTGGCGGGTATTCTATTGGTCATACCCCATGCCGAAGTTATTCTGAACTTAGGAGGGGGGGTTGGACAAACAGCTATGCAGTTAAGTATGGCTGATGGCGGTGTGGTTGATATTATTTTTGGGACGGTCGCTGTCTCAATTTTTGCATTCCGAGTATTGGGATGGCGGGCTTGGCTGTCATTTATGCTGCCATCTGTCTTGATTTCGGTAGGGAGTGAATTATTGGGAACTAGCACTGGGTTTCCTTTTGGAGACTATAGTTACCTAAGTGGTTTGGGATATAAAATTGCAGGGCTAGTTCCGTTTACAATTCCTTTGTCTTGGTTCTATGTGGGCTTGTCTGCCTATCTCATCGCTCGTGCAGGTCTGAAGGTAGCTGAAAAACCAACTTTACTGCGTCAAATAGCTGCTGTGCTTCTTGGTGCTTTACTCTTTACTAGTTGGGACTTTGCCTTGGAACCAGCGATGAGTCAAACCCAATTTCCCTTTTGGTTTTGGGAACACCCAGGAGCGTTCTTTGGGACACCTTATCAAAACTACGCTGGTTGGTTTGGCACTAGTGCGTTGTTTATGGGTGTAGCAGCACTGCTGTGGAGAAACACACCTGTTAAATTAGAGCGATCGCAACTCAACGTGCCAATTATTGTATACTTGAGCAACTTTATCTTTGCTGCTGGTCTCAGCTTGGGTGCTGGGTTTTTTATACCTGTTTCACTGGGGTTAGGACTTGGAGTTGTTCCCGCTTTAACACTTTGGTTGTTTGCCACCGCACCAACCAATCTCACAGTCACACCTACGGCAACCACTGAAGTTTCTGTAGCAAAGATTGAAGTAGCTGTCAAGTAGAATTTACCGACTGTGATAGACACTTGGACGATAGCGAACGCTATCTCACTTCTGCTGCTGCTCATCCAACTGCCAGCGACAGCCATTTTGCTGTCGCGCCTCCTAACCGGGCCTAGACGTCAATCTCCCATTGCACCCCAAAATCCCACACCAGAGCTTTTGGGAAGTGTGAGCATCGTTATTCCCACCTTAAACGAAGCTCTTCGTATTAGTCCTCTACTAACTGGCTTAAGTCGCCAGAGTTACGAAGTTCGGGAAATTATTGTTGTTGATAGCAGGTCACGGGATGGCACTCCCGACTTGGTAAAAGCTGCACAGCAAAAAGATCCCCGTTTTCGCGTGATGACAGATGACCCCCTACCTAAAGGTTGGGTGGGACGTCCTTGGGCGCTGCATAACGGCTTTTTACAGAGTGCCGAGGCGAGTGAGTGGTTTCTTGGGATGGATGCTGATACTCAACCAGCACCAGGTTTGGTTGCTGGGTTGGTAAAGACAGCGGAATCTCTTGGTTATGACCTGGTTTCTCTGTCACCTCAGTTCATTCTCAAATATCCAGGAGAGTGTTGGCTGCAACCAGCACTCCTGATGACTCTGCTTTATCGATTTAATCCAGCTGGTGTGAATTCAGAACAACCAGAAAGAGTGATGGCAAATGGGCAATGCTTTTTATGCCGTCGATCTGTTTTAGCTGCTGTCGGTGGCTATACAAGTGCGGGTCATTCTTTTTGTGATGATGTCACCTTGGCAAGGAATATAGCCACCTCGGGATACAAGGTTGGTTTTTTAGATGGGGCAAAGGTTTTGAAAGTGAGGATGTATGAGGGGGCAATGGAAACTTGGAAGGAATGGGGACGCAGTCTTGACCTGAAAGATGCTTCCTCTGGTGCCCAACTCTGGGGAGATTTGTGGCTACTCGTCTCAGTTCAAGCTTTACCCCTGATAGTCTTACTCACTTATTTGCTTCTTTTCCCCCTTGCCCCTCTTAGCCCTCTGCTTCTTCTACTGGGACTCAATTTATTTCTACTGGTAATTCGTTTTGCAATGCTGTTTGCGATCGCACCCTCTTACGACCGCAAACAAGCAAAGGGTGGTTGGTTATTTTGGCTTTCTCCTTTTGCCGATCCAATTGCAGTACTGCGAATTTTCCTATCTGCACTTCGCACCCCTCGCGAGTGGCGGGGAAGAAAATACGGTGAGGTGTAGCGGGGAGAGGAAAGGTAGAGAAGATGGACAAAGAAGAGGGGTACACAAGGAAGCAAATTCTTCCTGTTTCCCCTTGCCTTGTCCCCATTACCTACTCCTCGCTTTCGCTTTCCACCTTATCGCCCCGTTCCAGTTCCCAGAGTATTTGATTACCTTCACGTCTTACCCGTGAGACAATCCAATTTCGCCAGCGCCATTCGTCTCCACGACTGGTAACGGCACTTGCATGTACATCCATCAGGTCTGCTAGTTCGGAACTCGTGATTAAATAGCCTTTTTCTGAGATTTCGTCCGCTATACGGAGGGTTTCAACCAAGTTACGGAGTTGCGTGACCCTCATTTCTCTGGGGAGTTCCTCAGTCTGAGAGACAGCATGGGAGGTATGTGGTTCCATAGGATTGGTTATATTTGTTGCAAGAGTACTGATTTCTTGTTTCGTTGTGTTAATTATTGTAGAATTTGACTCAAAATCAGCGCCTCTAGATACATTTACCTCACTTTTTTCCTCCACAGATACGTACTCCTGAGTAAGGGTCAGTTGTTGTAATGTTGGACTTTTGCCAGTAGCAAAGGTACGAGCGATAGCATCACAGCGCTCGTTACCAATATTACCAGCATGGCCTGGGACATACTCCCACTTGACCTGGGGACTATTAAGCTCGTCCAAGGTTTCCAAAAGGTCTTGGTTGAGAACGGGTTTACCATCTGACTTCTTCCAGCCTTTCTTTTTCCAGCCCTTCACCCATTTGGTGACGCTGTTGATAAGATATTCACTATCAGTGTAAAGAGTGATGGGTTTGCTTTGTCCCGATTGTTTGAGAAATTGGAGGGCGGCGATCGCCGCTTGCATTTCCATCCTGTTGTTTGTAGTTTGAGGGTATGCATCACCCATTTCGTGAGTGGAACCATCACTGAAATAGACGACCACACCCCAACCTCCAGGACCGGGATTCCCAGTGCAAGCGCCGTCTGTGTATATACTTTCGATTGTAGGAAGTGAAAACATATTGAGAATTATAGAACTGCTAAGATGAGACAATATTTGAATTTAGCTCATTCATAACTCTCTATCACATTTTGTATAAGTTTCTGCCATTTTTCATTGGGAAACCAAATTTTATTTAAATCTTTTTTTGCATTTTCCTCAGTTGTCCGTTCTTTTAGACGTCGGTAAAGATATATGAATGCTGAAACTCTTTTATTAGCAGCACAGTGAACAAATACTTTTTTTTCAGCATTTGATTCCATCACGCTAAAAAATTCTTTGACATTCTCAAAAATCGGGTTTTCCCAAACAATAGGAATGTGAATATACTGCATATTCTGTGCTTCTACAATTTGTTTTTCATCAGGTAAAGCATTAGAAGATTTCTGAAGCGCTAAATTCACAACAACTTGATAGCCTGCTTGTTTGATTGCGGAAAACTGTTCTTTTGTTGGTTGTCCTGAAGTTCCAATTGAATCTGATATTTTAGGATAATTATTAATGTCATTGAGCTAAGAATTGTATAATATGTTACTATCTTGAGCAAAAAAGCTGTAATTTAGTCATAGCCGAGCGCGTTTGCAGCATAACCTCTGTCACGAGGCTCATCAATATTCTCTACAACTTCTGCTTCTAAGTAGATAAAGTAACGTGCGTGTTAATACAAAATTAGCAATTAAACAGCAATCGATTATACATTTTTTATGTAAAAGTTCTGCCCATTTGTCTGCTTTCACGGACGGAATTACCGACAAAAGAGGTGACGCCGACAATAGCGCAATGAGTGTCACGTCGTGCCTAGCTACCGTGGGATATACCATATCCAGACAACCAGAAATGATATCAATCAAAGTTTTTTACGCCATTTAAGGAAATCTCCAAAACTCCAAACCATAACATGAAAGCATTAGATGATTCCAATCAAGCCACACAAAAAAGTCTGCACAATCTGGGCGTCATCCTGCTAATTGCTGCATCCCTAATCTGGGGCACGACGTTTCCACTCATTAAAGATACTATAGGTAGTCTTTCGCCATCTGCACTACTTGCAAGCCGTTTTGCAGTAGCAGCAATTGTTCTAGCCCCTTATTTACGCCGCCTGAACCCTCAACTCCTACGCGAAGGTACGCTCCTGGGGCTTGTGCTTTTCGCTTCCTTTGCCACCCAAACAATAGCGCTTGAGAGTATACATGCAAATCGGGCAGCATTCATTAGTAGCCTGACAGTTGTCATAGTACCATTACTGGGGTTGCTCCTCGGGCGGCGCGTGCTACTTAAGACTCTCTTTGCAGCGGGCGTCGCCATCACTGGTATCGGGATTATGTCGTGGGAAAGCGGACAACTCAGCGTTGGCGAGTTCTTGTTGTTCGGCAATGCCTTTATCTATGCGGTTTATATTCTCATCCTGGAAGGAGCCACACAACGCCATCCGACCAAACCCCTCACTGCCATCCAGGTCTTGGTGATAGCAGTACTAGGAATGGTTTGGGCTTCCCCACAACTGATGGAACAGATGGACGCAATTAGAATGAACTTGGGTTCAGTTCTTTACCTTGGTTTAATTGCTACTGCAGCTACCGTCTGGATCGAGACTATGAGTCAACGCTGGGTTTCAGCTCAAGAGGCAGCCCTATTCTACACCCTCGACCCAGTTTTCTCGGCGATTGTCTCGTTTGTGCTACTGGGTGAACAACTTGGAGTTCGCGGTCTCATGGGTGCAACTTTTGTTCTAGCTGCAATGATTTTAAGTCAGAGCAAAAGTAAGGGGACTACAAATGACAGTGGGGTTATTATGCCCAGCATCTCCTTTGCATCTCTCCAAAATGCCTCTTACTTGGCATCCGCTATAGTATGCCGGATTCTCCAGCTTAAAAGCAGCAAGGAGTCATCTATCATCGGTTAAGGGGAAGGGAGTAGTTGCAGTTGTAAGGGCGCGACGACCTTACGCCCCTACTATGTACTTTATTTACTTGCAAAATGCTGTATGGACAATTCATCCATACCAGTTTACTAAACGATCGCTGCAACTTGTTATGTTAGAGCTGAAGCTGTACCGACTCTAGCCCTTTATTGGCTTTTCAGCCTCAATAATCGCTTGGCTTAAGAAAAACTTTGCATCTTCAACCTGTCCGGCTTCTAGGCAAGTTTGAACAATTTTGCACCAATCCAACAAGGTGCTAAGCCTAGTGTCAGTTTCATCTTCGCCGGAACTCATCACAGGTTTCGAGGTGTAAGCAAAAATGCGTAAACTGTGTAAATTGTTCATGTTTACTCCTTGACTCTCTACACCTCCATGTTTTCACTCGAATTAGAGCTGTTTAACTTCTTTCTTCAGAGTGATGTACATAGTAACTTAATAATGTTTTAATTATTTGTCTTGTTTGCTAGTAAATTACTATTGCCGATAGGAGATCTGAAAATATTACTGAAGATAGCTGCCAATCTTATTTCTACATATCAAAGTAATCAAAATACCTCGTTAAGGTTGAAACTATGTTTTCACCCTGGCAACTTCCGCTCCTGTTAGAAGAGTACGCAATGACTCGTGTCGTTGTCTACTTTTATAATGGCAGATGGGTACCAATTAAGTACTGTTTCTTAAAAAAAGCAATTGCTCTCTACTATAAAACACTTTTCTCCGGTCAGGAAGTTCTCTTATTTCCTCCAAATTTAGACCCTAATAACTTTTAACAATCAAGTTAAATTGCACTTGTTGTGTATTATCGCTCTCCGATCTGTCCATCAATTAAATCGTCTACTGGGCTTTTAACCAGAAACGTTTAACTGAGGGTGATGAGAGCGATATTATTTTGCTAACTACTGAATCACTGAAAATTAAAATAATTATTGCAATACAAACAAGATTGGCGAAGTTTCTGCTACAAAACGCGAGAAAGCTTTCAGGAATGACATACAATATGGCAATAGTTTTTTCAAGAGGTCAGCTAATAGCAAATTAGTTGACAAATTTAAGAAAGGTTAAGTTGTGAGGGAATGGCACTATGACAACTTTCACGATAGTATCTCAGCAGTTAAAGCAAGTTACCACTGACTTACACCACGTAAATCCTTGGGCAGGGCTACTACGTTTCAGTATACTTGGTTTCGTATTTCTCAGCCTGGTGGCATTAGCTTGGTCAGTACCTTCGCTTCCTCTGTTTGTAAGTTTAACAACACTAGCGGGAGTTTTCTATGCCTTTTGGCTCGTCTCCACCCATGATATGACTCATAAAACGTTAACGGGATGGACGTGGTTCGATAGTTTGATGCCTCGGTTGATAAGCTGGCCAATGCTCTGGCCCCACAGTCTCTATGCAGAAATGCACCGTTTGCACCATGCTTGGAATGGAATTGACTTTCGAGATCCAGAGCGAGTTCAATGGACTTGGCAAGAGTACCAGCAAGTTCACCCTCTCCTACAATGGTATGTGCGTTATCAGTGGGTCAGCGATATTTTTGTACTGGGGGGAATTGGGCTTATTATTAAAACGTTTATCCAGGCTCTGCGCTTTCGTAAGTTAGTGTCTGGGATATGGCAACAGATGCTGCTCGATCTAACAGGTATGCTTGTTGTCCATGCTGTTCTGCTGATTGCAGTCATCTCTCAAGGAGAATTATTGCGCTACTTGTTATTTTGGTTAATCCTAGAAAGGGTCATTGGGATTATAGTACAAACACGTGACCACTTAGAACATTATGCACTTTGGGGTAGGTTTACAAATCACCAACTAACGCAGCTTTATTCTTGTCGCAATCTCAAGACTAGTTTCCCAGTCGGATGGTTGATGGGTGGTCTGAACTATCATGCCGTTCATCATGCTTTTCCCGATATTCCCTTCAATCAGCTTCCAGCAGCGTTTTTACGAATTCAAGAGGTGTTGCAACAGCATGGTCTTCCCCTTATGGAATTGGAAGCAGGTTATATCAATTCAACTTATTTGTTGAGCTGTTATCCTTCATTAATTGGTGAAGTTGACTCCTCTGATGCAACAGGTCGCCATCACATGATTCCAGTTAAAAATTCTGTTGAAGCAAAAGTTTATAATAATTCTCAAGTAATATAACATTACCTATTTTCAGCGCGATCGCCATTGAGTTTGAAAGCCCTAAAGCGGACATAAAAAATTCATGACACACACGCCAACCATTCGCCAGATTTTATCGGATGATAAGACAGGGTTGATACCCTATCTGCGTCACCAACTCCAAACTGAAGAATTTTCCAGCTTCAAAGCGCAGCTTGGTTTTCATGTAGACGAGTTTTGTACTTCTGTCAATAAAAGCGATGTTTCACCATTAGCTCAAACGACTCTCTGGGTCACTCTCAACTTATTAATCGTTGTAGATAGCCACATTCATCCTGATGATGCGACTGTACATGCGCTTGAGTTTCAGGCAATGTTGGATGCCCATCTGATTAATTGGAGCTTGAACAACTCCGGGCTGCTCAAACCAATTTCAGAGATTAAAGGGGCACTCAGCAATTTGGAAGAAACACCTTATCACGGCGGTTATCTTCCAGGTTTTGAAATAAAGCGCCAGTTTGCTTTAACTTACAGTGCTTTCACAATACCAACAACGTAGAACTTGCCAACTAATCTCGAATAGCCGTTTAAAGAGCCCCACTTTAAAATTAGTTTGTGTAAAGTTGGTGATTGGGAGTAAGCGCTAGTGAATACGTCTTCCTTCCCGAGCTGCATTAGCTTTGTTAAGCCGTATTTGCTATTCCATAAAACTCTTTCATTTTTTTCTCTATATAATCGTGGTTTACCAGGCTCTTGGCAAGCTGTAACACTTTTAATTAAAGCCATATTTCAAATACCTTATATAACTAATTTACTAAAAAAACATATTTAACCAAAGAAAAATATTCTAATTTTATATATTTTTTTACTATAAATAGCTTTCAAATAATATTTAAATTAACTATTTATTATTATTTAGTTAACTCAAAGTTAAGTTATAAATATGAATATTTCAGTAGGATAGAGATCTGAAAGTACAACTTCAATTCATTTCTCATGAAGAAAGTAAAATTTTTAACTTTCCTAATCCCTTTTGCAGTTGCATGTCTGGTTGCTATCTTACTTGCGGCTTTACCCACTCCTGGACCTGCTCAAAGTACTAGCGTGCATTTAACGATGGGCAATCCTAGCAGTGCAGGTACTTCCAGCCTGAGTAACTATTTATTAGTTAAGCCTCAATACGCGCTGTCATATAACTGTAGTAGAGGTATCCCGAACTGGGTTAGCTGGCAGTTGAATTCGTCTTGGCTTGGCAGCGCACCCCGTCAAGACGATTTCCGTGCCGATACCACATTACCTTCAGGCTGTTATCAAGTCACTAGTTCTGACTACACAGGTAGTGGCTTTGATAGAGGGCACATGACACCCTCAGCAGATAGAACAAATACCATTACGAACAATTCTGCAACATTTTTAATGACAAACATCGTCCCTCAAGCTCCTGATAACAATCAAGGACCTTGGGCTGATTTGGAAGATTATTGTAGGCAACTGGTAGGACAAGGGAAAGAATTATATATCGTATCTGGTAGTTATGGCTCCGGCGGTACTGGCTCGAATGGAGGTGCTACGACGATTTCTAGCAGTAGGGTTACTGTACCAGACAGAGTTTGGAAGGCTATTATAGTGTTGGATCAACCCGGAAGTGGAGTCAGTGGTGTTACTACGAGTACAAGAGTCATCGCTGTCGATATGCCTAACGATCAAGGAATTAGAAGCAATGACTGGCGATCGTATAGAGTCAGTGTAGATACAATGGAATCCAGAACAGGTTATAACTTGTTCTCTAATGTTTCCGATTCAACCGAAAACATAATTGAGGCCAGAGTTGATTATCAGTAACACTTGATATAGGAATCCTCTTTGATTCTTGAAATATAGGTTGGTAGGGCATTGACCACCATATCCGGGTTTTGGTGGTCAATGCCCTATTTACATTACTTACAAAATTGTAGGGGATTTCTAGGGCAATTCAAAACAAATTGCCTGTCTAGAATTGATTGAACGGGCAAGATATCATTCATTTTTTAAGATTGAATGGCTAGTACAACAAGGCTTAAGTATGAAGGCTAAAGGATGAAAGTAAGAAGCTTACACTGCAGGCTTTGCAAGAATTTGCAATGGTAGTCTGATTTTTGCCGATGTGTACTAGAGAGCCGATACAGTCTTCAAAAGAGGAGCACAAAACAAGTTTGCTTTCTGCTGTAACCTTTGATATCTCTTGAATGTAGAGACTAAGTATGGCTAATCTCTACAAAAATGAAGTTTTTTATGATTTCTGTACCGATGCTCTAGGTTTCTACGACTTTAGTTGTTAGTCCGGCTAAATCACCAGATGGTGTTTTACCAACAATATAAACATCAATACTTCTTCTACCAACGCGATAAACTTTAACATCGCTGAGGTCGCTTTTAATGCTATCTAAAAGTTTTTTGTACTTTTTGACATTCTCTTTTTGTTGGTCATCGTGCCATTCTTGCTCGAAGGCAAGATTTCTAAAAAGATGATCTAACTCCACAACCTCTACTGATGCATTTTGGGGATGTCCTGTAAATTCTAATATATGTTGAGGTGTGATATTCCCGAACACAGCCGCCCAGCGAACTGGTGAAAAAGGAAATTCCGATTCGCTTGGCATAAATAAACCACTAGCCGCTTGTTGAAGTTTGGCAGCCACTTCAGCACCGTTAGTCATTGGCTCAATTCTCCAAGTATGCTTGTTTACTTATGAGCTGATACAAACTTCTCTATTGTATCTTTGAAGAGTATGCTAAAATCCGGTTGCTGAGAAAAGAGTGTGTCTCTAGAGAGGCGTTTGACTGCCTCGGTTGACTTACGCTGAAGTATCGTTAAGCAATTCATGATTGGAGCCATTGACTCAAGCCCCAATCTGAAGGGAAACGGAGTGCTGTGAAAATGAATGTCGAAGAACTCAGGCAACGATATGCCGCAGGAGAGCGAGACTTTAGTAACGTTGACCTCAGGGATACGGTGTTGAAAGAAATCGATCTCAGTGGTGCTGTTCTACATGGGGCGATGTTGGATGAAGCCAACTTGCAACGGGCGAACCTCAGTCGAGTTGACTTGAGTGAAGCCACACTAAATGGTGCTGACTTAACCCAGGCTGATTTAAGCGGAGCCGATTTGAGTGATGCAATTCTTAACAATGCAATTTTGGCAGGTGCGATTCTTGAGGGAGCCGTTTTGGATCGGGCGGATTTGAAAGCTGCGGCTCTGGAACAGGCGGATCTCAGATCGGCAGATCTCATCCAGGCGGATTTGAGTAGAGCCAATTTGGAAGCAGCAGATTTAAGCGGGGCAGATTTGGGCATTGCGGACTTGCACCAGGCTAACCTGCGCCAAGCTGCATTGGAAAGAGCTAATCTGAGCGGAGCCAATCTGCAAGATACCAATTTAGAGGGCACTATTATCGAAGGTGGTGACAGCAGTCTGGCGACTTGAGCAAAAGGAAGTCTTCAAAGTAAACTCTGGTAAATCAAGCGTAATAACCCCAACGTTTTTGGATTGAAGAAATAGCGTGAAATATTGCCTCTAGTTCATCCTTATCCGAAATTTGTGGGAGCATTTTGGATAGATGAGGTAGTGTTTCACGGCTACCGATTTGACCTAAAGCTGCGATCGCACTCATACGAACCATAGAATCTTCATCTCTGAGGGCTGAGACTAGCCCTGTGACACTAGACTCAGCATCAATTTGAGATAATGCAGATGCTGCTTGCGTGCGAATTTGAGGGTTTTTATCGTTTAAAGACTGTAGCAGATATGCTACGCCTGCTTCATTGCCGATTTTACTTAAAACTCGAGCAGCACTCAAACGTACCCAAGAATCTTCATCACTCAAAGCTTGTCTCAAACCGGGCATTGCGGCTTCAGTTCCAATTTGACCTAATGCCTCAGTCGCAGCCCAACGCACAGCAGAGTTTTTATCGCTCAAAGCTTGTATCAGCCCTGGTACTGCCACTTCCGTGCCAATTTTCTCTAGTGCCTTAACAGCATTCACGCGTACCTCAGCATCACTCACGCTCAAAGCTTGTTGTAAAGCCGTTACTGCTGCAGGAGAGCCAATTTCACCCAACGCCGTAACAGCACTCAGACGTACCCAAGAATCTTCATCATTCAAAGCTGATTGCAGCGCCGCTATTGCTGGTGGTGAGACAATATCTGGAACCTCCCCAGCCACCACTACTTCCGTGCCAACTTCATCCAACGCGTTAGCAGCGCTGGCACGAACTGATTCGTTTTCATCACTTAAAGCTTGTCCCAGACCCACCACTGCCGCTTCAGAATCAATTTTAGCCAACGCTCTAGCTGCACTTTTACTAACCTCAGGGCTTCGGTCGTGTAAAGCCTGTAGCAATCCTACTACTGCTTCGGAGGAACCGATTTCACCCAACACCCAGGCAGCCTTTGCACGAACAGAGCGATCGCAAATGTCATTTTTTAAAATATCGAGCAGCTTGGGCACAACCTCAGGAGAGTTCATTTTTGCTAATACTGAAGCTGCATACTCTATACTATCCGGTTTCCCCAAAAGTTGGAACATTTTCTCCACCAATACCTGTCTTGCCACCTCTGTATCGATTGTTTGTAACGCCTCGGTAGCAATGACAGCCATATCGGACACACCGTCATCTTCTTGTTGTTGTGTGTTCAATACTTTCTCTAGCGCTGCTACTGCCCCCTCTGTGCCAATCTCAGCTAATGCCTTGGCAGCTGATTCAAGAACAAAATCATTTTCTTCATTTTCCTTATCTAAGAAAACTTGAAGCAAAAGTGGAATAGCGCGATCTGAACCAGTAATACCTAAAAGTTGAATTAATAAATATTGAGAACCAGCAACAGAAGCAACCCAATTAACCGTCGTGTTTTGGAACTCTGGTTTAACTGCTCCTGCAAGCAAAGCGCCTAACTTCAAATCTACCTCTAAGGCTAACCTTACCACTCGCAGCGCTTGAGCTTCTTCATCAAGACCTGATAACATCTGCACTATGGGTTCTGTCCATTGCAGAGAATTCAAATATTCACTTTTGAACTGGTCATCGCTTAGAGTTGACAGGTGTTGGTACAAGCTTTCTAAGGAAGGATTTTTGGACATAACTACTCGTAGCATCGTTGATGATGCTAGATTCTGGTGAATTAATTTTAACTAGCGTGGGTGGTTCGCTCACTATCTAAGTATTGCTCGATCGCTGCTCTAATTAAGTCAGGCACCGTGCATTGTTTTAGTTCTGCCAGATTTTTCAGTTGACGCTTGACTTCTGGATGTACCTGTGCCTTTACTTGCTCTGATAACGGCTCTTCTCTGCCGTTGTCAAAGCGATACTTGATACCAAAATCCGGATTACCGCCTGGTCGCGCCATCTAAAGAGTTCTACTCAACACCTAAATTATATAGTGCCCTTACGATTTACTAATTCTTTGCTTGATTAGCACCGTACGATGCTATTGTGTTAGTAAGGATGAAAGAGCGGGCACCTCTTTCATCCATAAAGTTAAGTGGTTTGTGCGCTCCCAACTGCTTTTAGGAGTTGGGGCAGCATTTGTTATTTAGTACTTCCATGATGACACAAACTTATATCGAAGAAAAGTTTTGCCTCGAGCAAAATGACAGGATGTCTTTAAATGAAGCCCTGTCAGTACAAGTTGTTGAGCTTGAAGAACTGACTGAAGAAGAGGTGAGCCTGCGCCAAACACTTGAGCGTAAAGTAGAAAGGGCATTTTATGAAGCGGGCAAGGCTTTGAAGGAGTTGCGAGACAGGCGGTTGTACAGGAGTACGCACAAGACATTTGAGGAGTACTGCCGGGATAGATTTGGATATACGCGCATGGCTGCTGCTTACAAAATTGCTGCGGCGGTTGTCTTAGATAATTTGTCAACCAATGGTTTACAAAGTTCGGGCATGTCAACCAATGGTTTACAAAGTTCGGGCATGTCAACCAATGGTTTACAAAGTTCCGACGTGTCAACCAATGGTTTACAAAGTTCCGACGTGTCAACCAATGGTTTACAAAGTTCCGGCGTGTCAACCAATGGTTTACAAAGTTCCGACGTGTCAACCAATGGTTTACAAAGTTCCGGCGTGTCAACCAATGGTTGGGTAATAATATTTTGCTGAATTGTGAGCAGGTTTTGCTGAATCGTCAGGTCTTTAGAAATAATATACTGCCGCCAAGCAACATACACCGCGATAATAGCAATCAGAATTTGCCCTAAAGCACCAAACCATTCTGCTAGTGTCCCAGACGCCTCCCAGTTAACTTTCCGTCCCCAACTAAGAAGGCGCGAGCCAAAACCACTAAATTTAACTGTGCCAATTATAGCAGCAATAATTCCCAAGAAGGCAATAAACACGGCTCGCTCTTGGGCTGAAAACCATTGCTCTATGGCTGCTTCTGTTGCTGGTAACAGCACTGCCAGGGACAGAAGTAAAGCTACCCCTGTTCCCAACATACCAACAATCCAGTTATTAATGGCAACTCCAATGATAGTGATTGCGATCGCTACCAGTATAAGCAGCAACGCTCTAGGCTTAACTGTTACAGGACTGGTAGTGCGTCCATTGACTAAAGAACGCATTTGTTGAAGAGCCGCTACTTTTTGCGGAGATTGCCGGGATGAAAGTGCGGCTAGAGCTTGCTGAGTAGCAAACCCCTCTGGTAATAAGGATTGACAGCTCCCATCTTCAAAGTCATCTGGCTGCAAGATGTCTTCTGAGTCGGCTTCATGTAAGTGAGACTGGGATGATTTGGAGTTGGATTCAATTGACATGTTTTTATTTTGGCACCAGCACGCCTCAGTTCAATATATTCCGTAAGGAGTCCCACACTCACCGCTTGCGGGAGTGTCGGTAGTTGACCGGTGGTTTCATGGTAGCCGCGATATTATACGAGAAGCAACCTCCGTGGTTTTAAATTTAATACTGTTTTTTTCATACCTTAATTGTTTCAGCTAAGACTTTTACTTTCTTCTACCAATTTTGGTAGAAGAGGATAATAAAAACCATGAGTCATATATGTTACAAGACCTCCTCATTTCATTTTTGTGCTATTTGTTTTCCATAGAACATTTTTAAGAAAAGTTCATCTACACTTTGTATAGAATATTAGTACGCGATTATACTTTTTATTAGGACAATCCTGTTTTAGGATCGTATGTTGTGAGTTTTATAGCAAAGCATGGTTCTTTGGCGCTTGTTTCAAGCAACTGGCTGGTTCGCAATTTTAATCTTGTTCGGTTGTGGTGATGAAATCACATCACCGGGACGATATAGCAACCAAGCTATACAAGAAACTAATGTCTCCCAGTTGCTAACAGAAGTAAACTACGCTCAACAGGCAGAAGATTTTTTTAGTCAAGGCAATAGTTCTTTCAACTCGCAGCGCTACCAAGATGCAGTAGAAGCATACGACAAAGCCATATCGATTAAACCTAAAAGCCCTGAGGTTTGGATTAACCGAGGCAACGCCTTAAACGCTTTACAACGATATCAAGATGCCCTAGCATCCTACAATAAGGCACTTGCCATCAAACCCAACAAACACGAAGCATGGTTCAACAAAGGTAATGTCCTCATTGCTTTACAACGTTATGAAAATGCCATAACAGCTTACGACAAAGCAATTGCCATTAAATCAGATAAGCATGAAGCATGGATTAACAGAGGTATAGCCCTAACAAAGCTAGGACGCTACAAAGATGCCATAGCATCCTACGATAAAGCAATTTTTATCCAACCAAACAAGCACCAAGCTTACTACAATAAAGCGTGTGCTTATGCTTTGCAAAGCAATGCTACACTAGCTGTTGAAAACCTGCAAAAGGCGATGAAGCTTTTTCCCGGTAAGTACGACAAGTTAGCAAAAACTGACTCGGATTTTAACAAAATTCGCAGCAAACAGGAATTTCAAGCATTGATTTATTAGAGAATTGTTGTAGGCTGAGTTCAGAAAATAGAACCAAAGCGTCATTTAAGGTTCTGGATGAATCCCCTAAATGGTGTAAAGTTCGTGTTGTCAGACAACGTCATATATGAAAACTTGGCAAGCTGATTTTTATCGTCGTCCCCAATCAGATGCATCTGGGCAAGTCTTATGGGATTTGTCGATTTGTGACGCAACAAGCAACTTCAAGTATGAAGCAGCTTGTCCCCAATCGCAAGCCAACTCCAGTTGGGTGACCGCTCAACTTCAACAAGCAGCTGGTGAAAAACTGCCAAACACGATTCAAGTTTTTCGTCCTCAGTCTTTGAGCTTAATAGAACAAGCGGGAAAGAGTTTGGGAATTACAGTAGAACCAACCCGCCACACCCCAGCTTTAAAACAGTGGTTGCAACAGAAGCAATATCCCATAGCTTTGGATAAACCACCCCCTTTACCATTACCCGAAAACCTTTGGGGCGAAGAGTGGCGTTTTGCATCACTCGTAGCAGGTGATTTGGTAGAAGCATTTAGCGACCGCCCCATGCCAATTCTGGAAATGCCGGAATATCTTTTGCCAATTAATTTAGGTTTAGCATCAACAGTACCCGTTCCCGGTGTCGTCATTTATGGTGGACGGCAATCGATGCGCTTAGCAAGGTGGTTGGAACAAGCCCATCCCGTAGCACTGAATTATATTGCTGGTGCGCCTGATGGATTGGTGTTAGAAGCTGGTTTGGTTGATAGGTGGGTTGTTGCCACATTTGAAGATAACGAAGTCAAAAATTCTGCAAGAATTTACGAACAACGAAAGCAGCAAAGCCAAGGTTTGCATTTTTTATTAGTGCAACCTGATGATTCCGGCATGACTTACACCGGGTTTTGGTTGTTGCGCGAAGACCAGTAGGGGTGAACGGTTGTTCGTCCTTAATCAAGCGATTGCCCTACAGTATCTTTAAAATATTACTAAACTCTTCCAAGTCATTGACCAAATGATGACTTTACCGCAAGAATTGCAGCAAAGGTTTGAAGAAAAATTAAATCGTTACGAGGAGGAAAGAAAAATGCCGTTACTTAGCAATATGGAATTGAGAGGAATGAAGCGGGGCGCTTTGGAAAACGCTCGCGAGTCGGTAATTACTGTCTTGCGCGTGCGATTTGGAGAAGTACCCCCAGAATTGATGGAAGCTTTGAATAACATCTCAGAGCTATCATTCTTGAAACAGCTTTTGGAACAAGCAGCTACTGTCAATACATTTGCTGAATTCCAACAACTTTTAAATGGGGAAGACAAGTAGGTTGATTCAAATGTCTATTCGCGTATTACGTTATCAATAATACATTTTCTATAGTACAATCTCGTAGATAAGTGCTTGCACTGTTGAAGAGAGTTAAGCAGTCAGTTGCTTATATTTTAGATAGAATCTGATGCTCATTGACCTAGAAGGTTTGAGATTCACTGTCATCAACGTTCGGGATACGTGGAAGTTTACACATATTCGCGCAATGAAGTCGGAAGTTATACCTCAACAAACAGTAGAACTCCGGTTTTAAAGTTTTTAATAGGATGGAGATTTTCCACCCCATGCTCATATTTGATAATTTATTTGTCAGTTATCCCTAATTTCTATCCTGCTTGAGCCCGCGCCTGCTTGACCATTGCAATCAAAGTGTGGTGAGCATCTTCTGCATCGGCTAAAACGTGGTCAAAGCGAATGCGGACTGGTACGGCTTCCCCATTCACCTGGGCTTTGAGATCCATTCCTTCGGCGTCAATAGAAATCATTTCTGCTGCTGTTGCATCGGCTAAACCCCCAAAAGCTTGGGCATAAAGGGCTACCGCATTAGCATGATCTTCGTTCATGTGATTGCAGATGCGCGAACTCACTTCTGGGGAAAACTGGAAAGACACGGCAACCTCCAAGTTTTTGTTAACTTTTCTAAAACTATTTTAAGTGAGATGGATAACCCCTAGAACAGTTGCTAGCTAGAAAGACGAAAATACTTGGCTGATTTCAAATAATCTTTACATTTCATTTATCATCGATTGCGATAGCTTCGCTACAGCATAGCGGCAGATCGCTTACTTGTTTACGTATCAATACTGATGAATTAGTTTTACAAAAATCATAATTTATTATTTAAATATATATATTTGAAAATTCTATCAAATATTGTTTATTGATATACAGTGCTACTAGTGGTTCATGTCATTATTTGTGAGTCGTGAGGCTGGTCATATCCCCGACTTCTTTGAAAAGTCGTGGAGCTTGCAACCGAATCAAAACCAAGGTGACGGAGCACTAGAGGCAATTCATTTGCATTTATCTGGTGTGGGCATAATTAACTCAAATTTAACAATTTGAGCAATTATTTAGTTGGGTTTACGAAATCAATTTAACTTACACTGTAGCACAAGTATTAGGCAAAGTTATTAAAGCAAAGATCTAATGAGCGTAACTAGCTACCGACGAATCGTTATTGGGGACGTGCATGGTCACTACGAGGGTTTGATGACTTTGTTAGATGCGATCGCCCCCCTATCTGAGGATAAAATTTACTTTCTTGGTGACTTAATTGACCGGGGTCCAAAAAGCGCACAAGTCGTAGATTTCGTGAAAGATAATCGCTACGAGTGCCTGTTGGGCAATCACGAGCAAATGCTATTAAATATTCTGACTAACGGCAGTTCTACCTCAATACTACAAGCATGGTTGTGCGGTGGTGGGCAAGCAACGGTAGCCAGTTACAAAGAAGCCACAATACCAGAAGACCATGTGGAATGGCTCAAATCTTTACCCACATATATAGACTTGGGAGATATTTTATTGGCTCATGCTGGTGTCGATCCCTCAATCCCCCTAGTAGAACAAACTGCCGATCAGATTTGCTGGGTGCGAGACAAGTTTCACAGCATGGAAAAACCTTATTTTCCGAATAAGTTAATTATCGTCGGTCATACAATCACCTTCACTCTACCCGATGTCATCCCCGGTGAGCTAGCGCAAGGACAAGGGTGGTTGGATATCGATACAGGGGCTTATCATCCCCGAAGTGGTTGGCTGACGGGGCTGGATGTGACAAACCAACTGGTCTATCAAGTCAACGTCCTCAACAACAGTCTCCGTATCTTACCATTGTCGGATGCGGTGACCATTATCGATCCAGGCAAAATCGACGCTGGACGATGCCACAGGCGACGAGCATAGTCATTAGTCAAGAATCCTTGACTAATGACCCATGAGTCACGACTAACGTAATAATGTTTTAATATTTGCCCGATAAGCAGCACTATCCAAACCAGCATTTCCATTGCTAGGTTCAGCTTTTATAGCATTTTCAAGAGCCTTGATGCGAGCGCTCGTTGCGGGGTGAGTGCTCAAAAAAGAGGGAGTACCAGAACCCTGTTTCAGAAGTTTTTGCATAAAAGAAACCATGCCTGATGGGGCATAGCCACTGCGTGTTAAAGTTCTCAATCCTCGTTTGTCGGCATCATATTCATCTTCACGGCTGCGCGGACGGTTCAGGGCTAAGTCTACACCAATCGCCACTGCTTGAGAGCGATCTAACCCAGTTGCTGATGCCAAACCACCTGCAATTGCTCTTTGCCGCATCTGTTTTACCAAGTGCTTTCCACCTATATGACCAATTTCATGAGCTATAACGCTAGCCAGTTCTGCTTCATTGTCTGAAGCTTTTAGCAACCCCGTGTTAACGTATACAAACCCTCCTGTAGTGGCAAAAGCATTAATACTGTCATCCTCAACAACTTGAAAGGTGAAAGGAAGATCGGAGCGATCGCTGTTAGCAGCCAGCCTTCTTCCAATTTGCTCCACATAATCATTGATTGCGGAATTACGGCTTAGCCTCACTTCACGGCTTAACTGTTGATTCATCTGCTTGCCAAGCTCAACCTCTTGACGGGGAGATATGTTAGAAAGCTGAATAACTTGTACGCCTTGTATAAGGGTGGGTAACCAACGGTCAATCCCAGCCCAAGTTTTAGCTGGTGTAGTCAGGCACAAAGCCAAAGCAACTGCTAAGGAAATTAACGGATAAAACCAAGTACGTCGAAAATAACGAGAGTTTGTAGAAAAGCGGTTCCTATTCATAACGATCCGGTTTTAAGAAATTTTTGGTAGAAGTAAAACTATGTGACGAATTTCCCTTCTTATGAGTTGCATTCTGAACTCATTACCAAAATATGTCGTGTTGACCGTAAGGCAACCGTACAGTTATAAATGCCGAATTGGAAGAAATCGTCTACCATAGCAGCAACTTAAAACAGCAAAAAGACCTTCCCAACTTTAGAAGTTGTGATACACTGTCGCATGACCACAGCACCCAATGACTTTTCGTGCTGCGAAATAGGTAAAAGTGCTGCATTTTCACTAAAATATACTGCTACCATTATCAGAAAAAACTTGTTATGGCTATTTTAGATTCCAAAGGTCGTTTATTTGGTAAAATTAGCATCCTTGATTTCGGTGCTTTACTCGTGATTCTGCTCGTTGTCTTCGGCATCTTTTTGTTCCCTGGCGGTTCTGGTTCCGTTGCCCAAGTAGGTAGTCAAGCAGTACCCATCGAAGTAGACTTAGTTGTTCGGGGATTAAATGTACGCGACCCCGAACAGTTATACTCAAAAGGGTTTGAAAAAGGCGGTAAAACTAAAGTAATTATCCGAAACCAACCCTACGGAACGATTGATATTAAATCAGTTCAACTCCTTCCTAGAACCCTCATGGTTCCTCAACCTGATGGTTCTGTAAAAGAATTGCCAGATACAAGGTCTAACAACTTTAGCACTGATATGCTTTTGACCGTACAAGGCAAAGCCAAAGTCACCGAAGAGGGACCAGTGTTAGGTAACAGTAAAGTCAAAATTGGGATGCCCATTGAATTAGACGGCTTCAACTACAATTTTAACGCCAGTGTCATTGATGTCAGACTCAAGGATAAATAAGTTAACGCGGGTCTGTCAGCGGTTAGTGGTTAGGAGTTAGTAGCTACTAATCACCAACTACTAACCACTAACTAATTATGAACCTAAAATTTATCAAAACTATTGTCATTTCCTTAATATGTCTTCTTAATAGCTGCACCCTTGTTAAGGCAGAAAATCAGTGGACACCGCAAATGGAAAAGGAATTTCAGTTGCGGTCAAAACAAGTCCTAACAAAACTTTCAGGAAGTAACTACGGCACAACATCTTTTGAAAGTGAAAAAAAATCCTATCCCAAGGCAATGATTGATTTTCTTGCCGGAAACCGAGAGAAAGCAATTTCCTTCTTAC
Organism: Scytonema sp. NUACC21; assembly: GCF_054684315.1. Taxonomy (NCBI): domain Bacteria; kingdom Bacillati; phylum Cyanobacteriota; class Cyanophyceae; order Nostocales; family Scytonemataceae; genus Scytonema; species Scytonema sp. NUACC21. The sequence goes on from NZ_BAAFZH010000083.1 coordinate 60,124, forward strand.
AATCAGAAGATGCAGATACCAAAAGTCACGCTCACACTTTAGGAATTGACTTCTACTCTGGCTTCACCCTCAAAGGTCAGCTTCGCAAATACTTCTACTTCGGCAAATATCTTGAGCCATCCTACCGCCACCGGATGAAACAGGCGATGCAGGTTTGGACAGAGGTAGACCCTCTCACGCGGCGTTTTCCCAACCGACAGCAGTTTTGGGCAAAGGATAACTGCGATACCTGGGTGGACTGTCGCAACACAGATAATTTAAAAGCAATGCGTGAAATTTCCGCGTACTTGTTTGCCGAAGAAACAGGAAACGAAGCAACACGCAAAATTTACAAAGAACGTATCAGACGAAATGTTCGTACCCTCTACCAAATAGGTCAGGGCGAATGGGATTCAGAAAACTACTTGGGACATGCCATCACAACCTATGTCAATCTTTACGACTTTGCCAAAGACCCGGAGATGAAATCTCTGGCAAAATCTGCATTGGATTGGTACATAACCTCTGGGGCGTTGAAATATTGGCGGGGTGGATTTGGTGGTCCTTCCAAGCGCGATTACAGCCAGGGCAACTGTGTGTGGTGTTCTCTTGCAACCCATGAATTAGGTTTGTATTTTGGTGATTCACCTCTTGCAGACCCCAATCCCTCCCCTGACTTGGTACATTTGATAACGAGCAGTTATCGCCCACCTTCGGCAGTTGTTGCCTTGGCAAGGAAGCAATTTCAAAAGCCACTCGAATTACTCAATTCCAAACCTACATACGAGAATTGGAAACCGGGCGGTGACGTTGCACCTGAATTTCACGAAACTCTATATTTCGGAAACACTTTCCAAATAGGGACATTAGCCCAAGGTTCTGGCGGAGATTGGAACGGTTTCAAGATGATGGCATTCAATTCTAAGCGTGGTGTTGATTATTTTATAGCCGCAACGGGAACAGATCCCACTCAAATCTCTTCTTCATCCATTGGTAGCAACACCATTGCCCAGTACCGTAATTTAATTATTTGGCTCAACGATAAACCCAAGGCACCATTTCAATTTTTTCTACCTAAGTCTGCCAAGGTCGAAAGCAAGGGCGGCGTGACTTTTATCCGCTACGAAAAAACTTGGTTGGCATTGACACCCATTCATTTAAATCTTGAAGGCATAAACAGTTCAGCTACCGAGAAAATTCGCGAGAAGTATCCTGAAGAACAAATCTTAACAGCGGTAGGTAGTGACACAATTATCAGCGGATTTGCTTTAGAAATAGGAGAGAAAGAAACTCACGGAGATTGGCATCAGTTTCAGCAGTCTGTACTTAAGAAAACCCGCCTCAACCTAAGTCAAATTAGCGATAAAACTATTGAGTATCAAGGTGTTTTGGGAAAAGTGAAACTTCAACATCAAGGTCAAGGATTACCAAAAGTTTGGCGAAATGGAATTTTTCATGACTGGCGCAATCATTACGCTGTTTACCAAAATGCTCAAGGCAGCAAAACACCAATTTACCAAGGCTGGAAACAAGGCAAACTTGAAGTAAGGATAAAGGATTAAGGATGAAGGATGAAGAATCGTAGGTTGGGTTGAGGAACGAAACCCAACAGAATCATTCCCTGGTTGCTGGTTGCAGAACGAAACCCAACAGAATCATTCCCTGGTTGCGGAACGAAACCCAACAAAACCATTCCCTGGTTGCGGAACGAAACTAAATTCCATCAATCAATTACGAATCTTATATACATCTATCAATCTATTTTTTATCCTTTACCCTTCATCCTTCATCCTTGTAAAATCTATACACTAAGTGACTTATAAAGATTTGTATTTTTTTCTACTCGTAAAGATTTTTCAACACATGAATATCATTATAACAACTTAGTTACTGGTAATATATCGTACTGAAGGGTGAATCCTTGTAGTAACTATTTGTGTTAGGCTATCAGAAACATTACTGATATGCTTGAGCGTGATGGACAGTGCAATTGCTTGTTGGAATTATTTAGTAGCTGTAGTTTCAGATTGCACGCTACTTGTGGGTGAACTAGCTTTTGTACCTACTGTTCAACGCAGGTCAGAAGAGAAAATGACTGGGTGAAGTCTGAAGGATGAACAAAAAAGTGTAGCAGAAAAAAATAAAGTCTAAGGGTTGAAAGACTTCATCCTTTATACTTGAAAATTTTGTCTTGATTTCATACTTCATACTTCACACTTTATTCTCTAAATGACATTCTATGTAATTAATAATCTAACTGTTCTCTAGATAATGACAAGGCGGGGTGTTGTGGTAAAGCAAGCTAGTCTTGCCTCGGATCGACAGCCGAGTGTTGAAGACCATAAATTTACTATTAGCGACTTTGATTTCCCAAATCAAATCGCATTTGCGGCTTCACGCGACCAGACAAAGCCAGCAGTGAAGGATAGAGTAGCTGATGTGCCTACGTGTATTTATTTAAATTTGGAGGATTTGAGATGTTTTGAAGTTGTGGATAACCAGTACGAGGAGTGGGGTGTCACATTTAGCAATTGTATAGCAATACAGCCTTCAAATCCAGCATTTCCTACTCATTCTGGGTTGATGGTGTTGATGGGAGCGCCTAAGAGTGGATTGTTAGAAGCAACATTTTTGCGTCCCGTCCACTTTGTTAGCGCCTTTGTCACAAGTTCACAGCGGCTGTTGCTTTCAGCATACGATCGCGATGGTCAACTGCTCACTCAAACAATACTACCAGGTGCTAATCTTGCCAATTCTGATTCCATTGTGCCTCCCAACACCCTATTATCTGTCTCAGCAACCGACATTTACCGTGTTACCTTTTGCGCTTTTGATGGTCAATTCACCATTGATGATTTCAGTTTTTGTTATTAGTTAGTAGTTAGTAGTTAGTAGCTTTCCACTAACCACTAACCACTAACCACTAACTCCTTCTATATAACCTTCCATGTTGAACCTGCACCACGGGACGGTTGCATCTGCGTACTAACTGTTCATCGTGAGTTGTCACAATAACCGTTGCTCCAAAAGAGTTTAATTTTTGAAGAATCTGCATGACTTGCCAAGAATTATCGGGATCGAGGTTCCCAGTAGGCTCATCAGCTAAGATAATTGGTGGTGTTCCTACTATGGCTCGTGCAATACTAACCCGTTGTTGCTCACCTCCAGAAAGTTGATCGGGAAAGCAGTCTGCTTTAGAAAGTAAACCTACCAATTTCAAAGTAGGTTCCAAACGCCGTTGAATTTCCTTGCGAGTGTACCCCTGAGCCTGTAAGACGACTGTGACATTTTCCGCAACTGTTCTCTGGGGAATCAATTTGTAATCTTGAAACACAACGCCGATACGCCGCCGAATCACAGATAGGCGATCGCCGCGCAAACTCGTTATGTTACAATCATCTACAATCACTTGTCCCTGTGTTGGTATCTCATCTCCATACAGCAGTTTCAAAAGAGTGGATTTTCCAGAACCACTAGCTCCTGTAATAAATAAAAACTCTCCCTTTTTGACTTCCAAATTCACGTCTACAAGAGCGTGACAGCCGTTAGCATAGGTTTTTGAAACAGACCGTAATTGTACTACGACTGCAGCATTGTTATTAGGAAGTTCAGTTTTGCTGTCTTGAATGCGAACCGATTGGTCAGTAGTTTCTTGTATTGTTACAGCAGTTTTCATTTGGCTCAAACACTCCTCACATCACATTTGGATGGCACTTTATTTCTCGTACCAGGGACTAAATTTATGAAGCCGTAAAGGATTCATAAAGAAGACAATAGAAGTCAGTACAAAATAAGTATTCCCAGGTTTTGCCTGGGAATATCACAATAAAAAACGTAAATTTTTTGTGAGTGGTGAGTGGTGAGGGGTCAGTAGACGGGTGCAAGATAAGAGCGCCCCTACTAACTACTAACTCCAACTTGTGAGTGAAAAAACCTGTAAACAAAAGCTTTGATGGCAAACTCAGGCAAAGCTAACATTCGTCGCCAGCGCCAAGGTTCTTGATAAAGTCGATACAGCCATTCTAGGTTGTTATTTCCCAACCAGGCGGGGGCGCGAGTTTTCAAACCCGACCAAATATCAAAACTGCCGCCAACACCAATCCATACGGCATTGGGACACAAATGGCGGTTCTGAGTAATCCATAACTCTTGACGTGGCACTCCCAAACCAACAAAAATCAGCTGTGGCTGTAATTGGGTGAGAGTTTGTCGCAACTTTTCTTCTTCTTCTTTTGAATGAAAACCGGAATGGGTGCCGACTAAATTCAAATTTGGAATTTTAGAAATCCAAAACTCTGAAGCTTTTGCGGCTACCCCTGGTGCTCCGCCATAGAAAAAGACTTTTGCATCAGAGTTACGTTTTCCAAGTTCTAATAACAGTGTTTCTGCAAGTTCGATACCTGGAATTCTTTGAACATTTTGCCGCAACAGCCATTGTAAATAAAGAACTACCCCTGCGCCATCAGGAATGACTAACTCAGCATCCTGAATAACTTTAGCGAGGGCGGAATTTCGCTCTGCCTGCATAGTCATTTCTGCATTGAGCGTTACCACATGAGTTCCCATACCCTGTTGCAGGCGTTCTAGCAACCAGTTTGGATAGTTAGTCATCACATGAACTGGTAGCCCTAATATTGAAAACGCTTTGTTGCGTTCAGACATAGCTTATTTTATGAGAGCTTCATTTGCAAATTATATAGAACAATAGCTTAGCTAGTTATTTCCGCGAGCTTAGCGCCCGAGTTTTAAAACTAAAGATAGAGTCTTTAGGAGGAGCAGTGCTTGCGAAACACAACTTTAACCTATTTCCGCAAGAATTTTCCTCTTGTCCGGAAAATTCATGAGAGAAAGCCAGTACTTGTAGGTAAGGGAGGCTTGTATCTTGCACTTGTAAGTGGGAACCTCAGGTGGGGAGTGGCTACCTGACGAAATAGTGGGCTGACGAATGCCTGTAAACTACCCACACTGACCTTGCGCCATCTCACCAGGGTGCGGGAGTATAAGAGAAATTTTGATAGAATTCTTGCGTAACTGGGAATAGCTTGCCTCTCATGCTAGCCTACTGGAAAGACTTCCAAATGTCTTTTGGGTGTCATCTGTAAACTGCATCTTTTAAGACTTTTTAGTACACTCAATTTTACAGTGAAAAGTTTAAGGGCGGGAATTGACATGGCTAAAATTCGTGTTGCTTTGATTGAGGATCACGATCTAACCCGTGTGGGGATTAGGACAGCACTACTGCAAAAAGAGGAAATTGAAATTGTAGGGGAAGCCAACAATGCCACTGAGGGTCTCAAAATGTTAAAAACATTACAACCCGATATTGCTATTGTAGATATAGGTTTACCAGATAAAGACGGTATTGAGTTAACAAAAGAGGTGAAATCTACCGAAAATGGGGGACAGTTAGCAACAAAGGTATTGATTTTAACGCTACAAGATAACAAAGACGCCGTGTTGGCAGCTTTTGCAGCAGGAGCTGACTCTTACTGCATGAAAGATATTAGGTTTGATAATTTGTTGGAAGCAGTTCGCGTTACTTTCAATGGTAATGCTTGGATCGACCCGGCGATCGCTCGGATTGTTTTGCAACAAGCACGGCAAAATCCACACAAGCCTGAAGTGACATTACCCGAGACTAAATCTATTGCAGTTAGCACAGAATCTGTTGATATTCAACAGGAGGAACCCATTGATGCATACACTCTGACAGAAAGGGAATTGGAAGTTTTGCAGTTGATTGTAGAAGGATGTAGCAATGCAGTGATTGCAGAAAGACTTTACATTACAGTCGGAACTGTTAAAACTCACGTTCGAAATATACTGAATAAGCTGTGTGCCGATGACCGTACCCAAGCTGCTGTTCGGGCTTTGCGTTCCGGGCTAGTCGGATAAACATAAATCCAAATTCTAAAATTTAGAGAAACTATAAATAAGTTTTATCCCCTGAGTAAAGATTGTGGCTTAGTAACACTGCCATATACTTAATTGACTTATACTTAACAGGCAGGATACTTGCTAATTATAGCTTTTTCTTTTTGAAACCTAAATTTTAGCCCTAGGGGGTTGAATTTACCATTGCTTTTGTTATGGTAGTTTTAATTACCATGTGGGAGACAAGAAATACCATCTTTGCCATGAGAATATCTGAGAATTTAAGTCGAATATGACTGATACAGAGCCAGACAAACTCAAGCTCATGATAGTAGATGATGAGCCAGATAATTTAGATTTACTCTTGCTGAAAAATGCTGCAGGACTGGATCACAATCAACTCCATGAAGTTTTTAGTGAGTGGAACACCACAGACGAACTCAATTCTTTCTTGATTGAAATTACTGCCAATATCTTCCCTTATATCGATCCAGATTCACATTTACCCCTAGTAGATTTGATTGTTGACTCTGCAGGTCAAAAGGGAACGGGACGTTGGACAGTACAAACTGCTTTGGAATTGGGCGTTGCCGTACCGACCATTATCGCCGCAGTGAATGGTCGAATTATGTCCTCCTACAGACAGGAACGGATCGCTGCCTCCAAGATTCTGACAGGACCTACGGGCAAGTATGACGGAGATACCAAAGAGTTTATCAACAAGGTACGAGATGCCCTCTATTGCTCGAAAATCTGTTCATACGCTCAGGGAATGGCTTTGCTATCCAAAGCTTCTCAAACATATAACTGGGGTTTGAAACTGGGTGAATTGGCACGCATTTGGAAGGGCGGCTGTATCATTCGTGCAGGATTTTTGAATAAGATTAAAAATGCCTTTGGCGAAAATTCAACGCTTCCCAACCTGCTATTGGCTCCTGAATTTAAGCAGACCATTCTTGACAGGCAAAATGCTTGGCGAGATGTGTTGGTAACTGCTGCGAAATTGGGTGTTCCCGTACCAGCATTCAGCGCATCTTTGGATTACTTCGATAGCTACCGTCGCGATCGCCTGCCTCAAAACCTGACTCAAGCACAACGCGATTACTTTGGAGCACACACCTACGAACGTGTGGATAAAGCCGGTGTCTTCCACACTGAATGGGTACCCATTACTGAAAAGAACGGCTAAAATGCCCTTTTCAGTTGTGTACTTGTTCTGAGGGTAGTTAGTAGTTAGTAGTTAGTAGTTAGTAGTTAGTAGTTAGTAGTTAGTGGTTAGTAGTAATGTTTGTGAACTACGATTTTCTTACTAACAACTAACCACCAACCCTTCTCCTTTTTCCCACTAAGCACTAACAACTAACCACTAACCATTCTCCTTTTTATATTTAGCTCTTAATTCTTCTAATTCCTCATCAATAGCACTTTTGCTAGAAAGCTGAGATTTTTGTGTAGGCTGAAATTGAGTATTCACATTATTAGAATTGCTACCATTGTTACCACCAAGAAACTTGGTTTTCATTTCCTGTAATTCTTTTGCAATAGGGTCAGCAGATTGGTTGACAAAAATTGATGTATGTGCATTCTGTGATGGGGTGACAGGTGTAGGTGAGATGATTGGCGCAATTTGCTGCTGTGGATTTAAATCTGAGAGAACTTCACTAACTGTTTTATAGCGTCGAGCAATAGCAGTTTCTAACATTTTGTCCAAAATTCGGCTTAACTCTTTGCTAACTGAAGTTTTTAAATACTTTTGCCAAACCCAAGCATCGTGATTGATATCATATAAGTCGAAGGGAGAGTACTGAGTGAGTAGATGAATGCAAGTCACACCTAAACTGAATATATCGCTGGCAAAAACAGCCCTTCCTCTTATTTGTTCGGGGGCAACATATTCCGGGCTACCAATACTAGTGCCAGTTTTGTTGAGGGCAGTGTAAGTGGCTTCTTTGGCAGCACCAAAATCCACTAGAACAAGATCTCCATTCCCCTTTGAAACGGAGGATCTACGCCGAATGATATTTTCTGGTTTGATATCTCTATGGATGACTTGTCTTTGGTGACAAAATTGCAACACGGGCAATAAATCATTCAGCAGTTGCCGAATTTCCGCTTCATTAAAAGCGCCTTTTGCCGCCAATTCCTGGGCTAAGTTCATCCCATCAATAAATTCTTGTACCAAATACTGCCGATCGTCTTGTGTAAAATAAGCAAGCAGTTCTGGAATTTGTGGATGTTTGCCCAATTCATCTAAGCGCATTGCTTCTTGAGTAAACAACTCAACTGCTTTTTGCACTGTACTTGTACCTTGGGCTTGGGGGTAAAATTGCTTAATCACGCAGCGCGGTTTGGATGGTTTATCCTCATCAACTGCCAAGAAGGTTCTGCCAAAACCTCCTTGCCCTATTGGTTTAATTGCACGGTAACGTTCCTTAAGGAATAGTTTGGAACCACAAGTCGGGCAAAACTTTCCATCATTCGTATTTTGGGGCTTTGGACAAAAGGGATTCAGGCAGTAGCTCATGATACAAAGAAGCCACGGTAGCGTAGCTCGCGATGCGCTTGGTTATATTATTAATTATCTTTATTTTGCCATGTCTAAACTAGTCCTGGTTGGATGACTTTTCACTGTTATTTTTTTGACTCGCCCAGGGCAATACTGTGGTAACAATTTCGTTCTTTTTTTGCTTGATATAATGCCCTATCGGCTGCTTCAATTACGGTCTGCTCGCGACGGCTTTGACAGGGAAAAGTCGTAGCAATACCAAAACTAAGAGTAATATGTTGTGCTACTTTAGAAGCAGCGTGAGGGAGATTTTGCTCTCCGATCTCTTTTTGGATAGATTGAACCACAAGTACTGATTCATCAGCGTCAGTGTCGGGTAGGATGATGATAAATTCTTCGCCGCCATAGCGTGCTACTAAATCCGCTGGACGATGTTTAACAGCACGAGAGATTGCTTGAGCTATCTGCACTAAACAAGTATCACCAGCAGGATGACCGTAGGTGTCGTTATAACACTTGAAATAATCGACATCTGCTAAAATTATGGATAAAGGAGCTTGCTGCTGTGCGAGCCTCTGCCACTCTTGTTTGAGGTAGTCGTCAAAACGGCGTCGATTGGCAATCTGAGTGAGGTCGTCTAGTGTAGCAAGGCGTTGGAGCTTCTGATTGGCTGTATAAACTTGTTGATAAAGTTTCCGAACGGTTTGATTGAGAGACTTCTCTTTTTCAGCCTGCCAGCGAAAAGTTTCTTCTGCCAGTTTCATATCAGTTACATCTACAACTAACCCATCCCAAATAACCCGTCCATCCTCAAAACGGCGGGGTGTTGAACGAAAATGCAGCCACTTGTGTTTTTTACTGGGTGTTTGTATCCGGAGTTGAATATCAAAAACTGACAAACTTCTCATCGATTCATCAGTTGCTTGTAAGAACTTTTGGTAGTCATTTTCTAGAAACTGATTGTAGAGAAGACTCGAATCCCTTGAGGCATCTTTAGCTTGAACTTCAAAAAGATTTTCTATACCTGCACTAATATAGTGAAAGCGATCGCTCCCATCTAATTCGCGGGCAATTTGGTAGATTGCACCATTAGGCAAGTTATCACCAATTGCCCGCAGCATTGCCTCACGGTCAGTGAGAGCCAGTTCTGCTTGCCTGCGTTCTGTAATTTCAGCAACCATCACCCCAACACCAAAGGGATGACTCGTTTGGTTACAGATGGGAAAGTAAGATACCAACCATGTCCGCAGTACACCTGGAAGTTTTTGAGTTTCTCCAGTTATTTCTACATTCAGCACGGGTTGACCGGTGGAGAGGACTTGTTGACTAATATCTTCTGGTGCTGGAGTCAAATTGACTAAAATATCCCACGGATACTTACCTATATGTTCTTTGGCAGAAACGCCATTGATTTCTGCCAAGGTGTCATTGACAAGAGTATACTGCATCTGACTATTAAAAATAGCAATACCTAGGGGCGAACAAGAGATAAAACTATTCAATAACTGTTGCTTTTGAGCAACCTCCATTTCCAGTGCTTTGCGTTCGGAAATGTCCACGAGATAGCCTACAATTTCAACAGGCTCGCCTATCTTGTTCCGAATTAACTTTGTTTGAGCTTGAAGCCAACGGTATTCTCCATCGGCGTGACGGAACCGATATTGATGAGAGTGATAATTTCTTTCGCAGAGCTGCGTTATTCCGCTACAGATGTGTTCAATATCTTCTGGATGGACATGACTGCTCCAAAAATCTGAGTTTTCTAAGAAGTCTTCTGACTTGTGACCAAGCAATTCGGTTACGTTTTCGCTGATGAAGGTAGCGCCATAATCCCCGTAGGGTTTACAACTGAAAATGACTGCAGGGCTACCCGTCAGTAAATATCGCAAGCGTTCGCTCATAGACCTCAGTTCTGATTGCACCCGTTCGCGATCGCGGAGTTCACATTGCAGACGCAGGTTCATTTCTGCGAGTTTAGCCGTCCGTTCCTTCACACGCCTTTCCAAAATGCAATTCATTTCCAAGAAAGCTTCTTCTGCTTGTTTGCGTCTTGTAATGTCAATTGCAGTGCTCAGTACCAATCGCCTGCCATCTGAAGTTTTACCTAAAGGAGCAGAATAAAAATCCCAAATACGCGTTTCTCCCTTACAGGTATAAATGGTACATTCCCCTTCTGCCATTCGGCAATCTAAATTGTCGAGACTCTCAAGAGTTTCCTTGACAGATTTTGGGCGTTGTCCATAAGCAAGTTCTGTCCAACGGTCAATTGTTGGGATATCTTCCGGTTGGTATCCCGTGATATCAGACAAAGCGTGATTAATTTGTAAAATTTCTCCATCTTCGGCATGAATCATAATAGGTAGTGGAGAATCCATCACAGCACGTCGGAATTGTTGTTCTGATTCCCAGAGTCTTTGCTCTGTTTTCAGACGACGAGTTTCTACGCAATCTATGGCATAAGCATTCCAACAAATAAGCATTGAGAATATAGTCATGACGATCGCGGTTTGCAATCCATGAATAAATGAATGCTTGGAAGGCTGGAGTTCTGCTGCATGCAAAGTTATCCAATTGATAGCAGGTGGAAGAGCGATCGCCCAAGGTAACAATCGTCGTGCAAGCACTCCACCCATTGAAGAGCTAGTTAAAGCCCTCATTATTCCTTGGTTTGGATGGGTCAATAAAATTCCAAGGCATAGGACGATAAACGTTACAGCTGTGTAAGGTGCCGTTGGTGTTGTGTGGACTATGAAATGATAGAAAATACTAATTTCAAACAGATAACCAAGTAGTATAACCATTGCGGTCACAAGCACGATACAGCAGAGGCTTTGATGCAACCAAACCCTCTGCCGATTTTTTTGTGACAGCAGTAAGAGGGCAATACCAGACAGGAAAAAGTTGAGCGCTGCAAGTTCTCCCATGCGCCCTAGGTGGAGAGCAGTTACTGATGATTTTCCCTGTTCAAATAGAAATTCATCAATACCAAAATCACAACCGAAAAAATACTGAATAAATGTAAGTAAGCCAATGCTTGATGTCAGTAAAGCACATCCTTGGGCAATTTGATAGAGACACCTTGGAAGTTGTTCTAGCCTCAACAATCCCAGGGATATGCCTGCTAGCAAGAAGCATAAAGCCGTGTTGGGTTTCGTCCCATAGGATACATTAGGAAAGCCCATCGTAAGTAAAGGAATGTCAAGCTGCCAACCAATCAAGACACTGCACCCCGTGAAAATAACAAAGGCTACTGCAAATTGAGAAATACGTTTATTCATTTACATAAAATTGTTTGGCTAAGGTTTTTCGGCAAATAGTAGCTTTTTTTAATGATTAGTTGTAGAAGTTAACTTCAAATCAAATAAAATAAGCAATTTTCTCTTTTTCTCTGAAGAAAGATGGTGTTATCGCTCAATTCCCTCATGATATATATTAAGAAAGGGCAATTTGATGAAAATCTATTCACTTTGTAACAAATAACAAGCAGATTTGGTGTTAAAAGCAACATATGAGAAATGTATGATTCTCATATGTTCTAAAATCTCAAAGCCCTAAATTAAAGTTGACCAAATAGGTAACTCAAGGTAAAAAGGTAAAACGTATCCTGGTGTTAGAACAAATTTACCCCACCCTAAGCCCTCCTCTTATAGAGGAGAGGGAATTTGATTTCGTGTTACCCCCCTTTATAACGGGGGTAAATCCAACTTGTACACCACCACCGTAGCTTCGCAAAGGGGAACAGAGTTAGGCGGGGGGAAAAGACATTGCAGCTTCACAAAGAAACGGTATTAACTGGAGTCAGTTCAAGACAATTGCGTATATTATTTTACTAATGTAATATTCTTTTGCTAATGGTTCGTGAATGAAATGTCTCAGAACAACTCTATGAATCCTTGGAAATATAAACCTTGGTGGTGCCAACCTTGGTCTATTTTGCTCACAGGTATAATGTTAATTGGTGGTAGCTGGGTATTATTTAAAACAATTTGGTTAACTATTGTAGTCTGTGTACCTGTATTAACGTGGATGGGCTTTTTCTTGCTGATTTGGCCCCAACTCGTTATCCGCGCCGGTATTTTGGAATCACAAGAGGAATAGTTGTTAAGCCCAAGGCTGGAAGCTTTGGGCGATAAGGTATCAAATGCAAATTAATCAATGACCGGGCTGCCATGACGGCGAGGATCGTCTTGACTGCTTGTTGGTGTAACTGGTGCAGTAAATTGGGAAACTTTGCCACTGGCTTGACCGTATGGTAGAGGAGAATTAGCCACTAGAGCCTCTAGGTTACTTGCCATAACGGTATGAGGTTGGTCACCAATTGCCTGTGCGATAGGTTCTCCATTCTGATTGAGATAGACAAAATGGGGAATACCATCTACTCTGTACTTCAGCATTTCTGGCAACCACTTGGTATTATCGACATTCAGCATGACAAAATTCACTTTGTCAGCATACTGTTGTTCTAGTTGCGCGATGTCTGGTGCCATTTTTTGGCAGACAGTACACCAGTTAGCATAGAACTCCATCAATGATGGTTTGCCGTTAGCCAAAGCCACGTCTAACGGTGTAGATTGCTCATCTAACTGTGTCAGGGAAGCAGAGGTTGTCTCTGTTCGCAGTCCCACGACTAAGACAACGCTAAGGACGATCGCAACTATTGCAACCACGAAGTTTCTCAAGCGTGCCCCTATAGGGGATTCAGATTTGTCTGGAGAGTTAACAGATGAATCCTTACTCATAACAAAATTATTAAAACTTATTAAGTGCTGGTATCTTAAGTTTAACTTGCTTGCCTTCTTTCTTGATGTCAGATGTGGTTCCGAGGGCGACAACTCTAGAATAGAGTTTGCCCCTACGTTCTTTGAACAATCAGTAGAAAGAAACGTGAAAAAACGAGTTACCCTCTCTTTCCCCAAACGTGTTGTCCAAATGCCAGTCACCTACCGATTGGCAAGAGACTTCAACGTAGCTGCAAATATCATCCGCGCTCAAGTTGCCCCAAATCAAATTGGTAAACTGGTGGTAGAACTATCGGGAGACATTGATGAGTTGGAAGCAGCAATAGAATGGATGCGATCGCAAAATATCACCGTTTCTCAGGCATTAGGGGAAATCGTGATTGATGAGGACTTATGCGTTCACTGTGGTTTGTGTACTGGAGTTTGTCCCACAGAAGCCCTTAACCTAGATCCGCAAAGTTACAAGCTGATCTTCACGCGATCGCGCTGTATCGTCTGCGAACAGTGTATTCCCACTTGTCCCGTACAGGCGATTTCCACTAACTTGTAATAAGGATGAAGGATAAAGGATAAAGGGTGAAAAATAGGTTGATAGACTGATACGATTCTGCAATTTCTTGATGAGATTTACTTCATACTTCTGATTTCAGATTTTATACTTCATCCTTTATACTTCATCCTTTCTTATTATTCCAGTTTGAACACATCTGCCATAGCGCTCGCATCCCCTACGAGTCTATTTTTATTTGGAGAATCATAAACCACCAAAATTGAAGGTACCCCGGCTATATCTTGATATGCTGTTATTCCTTCTGCATGGTCGTCTCTATTGCCATAAGGAATATCAAGCAAAACTTCTGGATAGTGTAACCTATTTTCTGGCAAATTCACTCCATTTGCCAAACGGTAAATTTGCACCGGACCATCTAAATCCATTGTTGGGCCTGCTAGAATCAAAAAATCTTTGTCGTGCAAAAATAAATCCCGTATTCCCAAACCATTTAAAAAGAGAAAGTGTTTTTTATACTTTTGCTCTCCTTCTCCAAGAGTTCGCAATCTCATGAGTCCGGGAGCGGAATCCTCTAACTCGATTTCTAGGATTATAGACCAACCACGCAAGACAGGACCGCGCAAACCTAGAAAAATTTTGTTCTGGTAAACAGCTATTCCCTCAACATCAAAGCCGTTGTCTTTACCTGGAATTGCTGCTTGAACAAAAAATCCCAAGTGTTGGTCATTTGCTAATGCCTCCATTAGCTGGTTCCCCTTGTTAGTAACCTCTAGTTTTGCTGCAGACAACTCTACCTCGGGATTGGTAGGGTGAGGACAAGATGAGAACAAATCACCATTTACAAGAGGAATACGCCCTATGATATATCTATTTGGTTCCGATTGAACTTTTGCCAGTCTCTTAATATTTTTTTCATCTGATTTGTCCGATTTGGTTTTTTTCCGTTTGTAGCTGTGAGAACCAACGAGCCATAGGTAATAATCGTTATAAGCCAGCCCTTCGATATCAATCTCTTCGTCTTCTGGTGCTGGTAAACTAATAAAATTTGCTACATGAAATTGTTTGTGTTCCGCAAATTTACTATTATCGATTGCAGAAAGACGTTCGAGAGTTGATGTTTCGTCGGAACCAAGCCAAAGATGTTTGTCTGACGTAAGCAGCACGGCAGAGAGGTCTTCTCGGTGTGCTTTAAAGTTATCGTCACTAAATGTAAGTAGAACTTGATTTATTAAAGAAGGTATGTTTTGCATTTGATATCACCCTAATACGTAGCTCAAACAACTTAAATGTAAAATATTTTTAGTTTCGTAGATGCGCTGTCTTCCCATGCGTGGCAACTGGGAATATTTTATGTTTTTTTTATATATGATACTGAGGTTAGGCGATCGCTAAAGAAAAATTGTAACAAATTATATGAATCAGCTTAAGCATCTTTCCTATGGTTAACCGGGAGGCATAGAAAAAGAATACTAGGGACGAGTTGCCAATATAGTAAAATCAAACATTAGTAAGAAGAATATTGACTCTTGAGAAGATAATATAAATAAATATCAAAAAACAGGTATATATTGTTAAGTAATGATACTATTCAATAACTTCAGACCGTTACATATTGGTATTTAGACGTATTAAAGCACTATGATATTAGCTTCAAAACCTAAAGTAAAAAAAACTCTAGGTAGCTGCGCTCACTCAGCAATTCAAAAACACCTTAAGAAAACTTTAAAATGGGAAGGAGCAGTGAAAAAAGATAAAGATCCAGAAGCACTGCACCAAATGCGAGTGGGAATGCGTCGCTTACGCACTGCGGTGACTAGGTTTGCTCCGGCTTTGGATTTGCCCAAACCAGCAAATGATAAAAATATTGGTAAAATAGCACGTCGTCTGGGCAGCCTGAGAGATTTAGACGTGCTCAAAGAAACTTTGGAAAACCTTCGCAAACAACATTTACCCCGTAAAGAACAAGAATCTTTAGAGACAGCTTTAGACGTTTTGAGCGAACAACGTGAAAATGCACTCTCAGACGTAAAAGCAACTTTCAAGGATGAGCGTTACAAGTCTTTAAAAGAGACGTTGCACGAGTGGTTGAAAGAACCATCTTATCAACCACTAGCATCTCTGGCGATTGAGCAAGTGGTACCAGATTTACTTCTACCCGAGATGAGCGCATTCTTTCTGCATCCGGGCTGGTTAGTGGGAACCGAATTACAGG
Source organism: Scytonema sp. NUACC21 (assembly GCF_054684315.1). NCBI lineage: Bacteria > Bacillati > Cyanobacteriota > Cyanophyceae > Nostocales > Scytonemataceae > Scytonema > Scytonema sp. NUACC21. Next base: position 75,945 of record NZ_BAAFZH010000083.1, read on the forward strand.
AAACAAAGATTGTGATTCCTAGAGACTGGAAAGCAGCGAAGGTTGAGGAAGAATTGATAGAAAGTGGGGAAACCCTTCACAGCTTGCGGAAACAAGCCAAACGCTTGCGCTACCAAATGGAATTATTTACTGACATATATGATGAGTCTTACTCAGCATATATTGCAGAAATAAAAAATGTCCAAGAAATTTTGGGAGGAATGCAGGATAGTGTAGTTCTAGCAGAGTGGTTAACTCACGCTTTGAAATCAGATATTCAGTCTCACCTTCCCACCGTTGCTAATGTCTTGGCAGAAAATCGTTACCAGCTGTGGCAGCAGTGGCAACCCTTACAAGAGCAATATCTCAAAGTTGAGACAAGGCAAAAGCTTCATTTAATGCTACTGAATACAACAGTATGACATTGTAATAGCACCGCTTTACATTAAGGTAAAAATTTATGCGATAGTGTTGGGTAAGTTTTGTCCATCATTGTTGAATATTGGTGGGCAGTGCCCACCCTACAAATTTTACTAATGACTAATGACAAAGGACAAGGGACGACTGAAATAGGAATTATCCAATGAGTTTTTGCCAAGTCAAGGGTCCCACAATTCCATCAGCAACTAAACCATTTTTCTGTTGAAATTTTTTTACTGCTGATTCACTTTGCGAACCATAAATTCCATCAATATCAACATTGACACGGTATTGCAAATATCTAACAACTGCACCATCCGCATGATTAAGCCTAATTATTGTTTTCGCTAAAATATCATTAATTACCTGATTTGTAGTGTTGCCAGCAATTCCCGTGGTTTGAATTCCGGTAATTTCTTGAAATTTTTTGATAGCAGATTTTGTCTCCGAGTTAGAGATGTTATTTTCTACTAAAGGTTTACCCTCTGCATCCGTTATTTTGAGTCGATTTAAAACTTTTTGAATATCGAGAGTTGAGAGAACTGTATTTTGTTCTGCTTTTGGTTGAGAATTCCCAAGGCTGGTTTGACCAGTTAGACCTTTAACGATCGCATTTGACATGGCTTCTACATTCAGCAGTTCCATATCTTTTTGCGAGTCAATAAAGCAACACTCGACCAGAATTGCTGTCATATTGGTGTTTCTAATCACATATAGGTGACTGCCATTTTTTACACCACGATTTTCAAATCCTAATTTGACGATTTCATTTAAGACAGATGCTGCAATTTCTCTGCCAGCATCACTCATTGCAAACACTTCTGTCCCATTTGCTTGACCGTTAAAAGCATTAAAATGGATAGAGACAAAAATATCTACTCGGGCAGTATTTGCTGTTTGGCATCTTTGGGCGAGAGATTCTCTCACCGTACTCGCTTCTGATGGCTTGCACGAGATGGCTTCATGCCCTAAATTTTTTAACTTAGATATGACTCTCGTGCCTATATCTAAAGTTAGATTATCTTCAATTTGTATTCCTCTGGCCCCTGTATCTGGAGGACAATTGTGTCCAATATCAATTCCAAATTTCATCTTCTTGACCTCAGCAAATAATCAATAAAAAATGAACTAGTATGAGCCATTAGATACAATTTTATCTTCCAACATCATTGATGTTTATTGCTGTCTCATATCTTTGCATAATCGCTCATTATTTCTAAAGAAACTAGGAGAGTTTCACCTAAATTACCCGGAAAGAGGCAACATAATCTTGCTTAAAATACGGTTCGTGAAATATTTTTTACTAATTCAATACAAGGTGTTATTGTTAACATAAAGAAAATTGTGAAAAAAGAAACAAGCGATATAAGACAAAAATATTTAAAATAGTAGATGTAAAACTTGAAAAAGCTTTCAATCTCAGGCATGAAACGTATTGTCCTGGTTGCAGGGTTTGAATCATTTAACGCTGACTTATACCGAAAGGCAGCTTTTTTAGCTACCTCTCGTGTGAATGAGTTAGATATTCGGGTATTTAGCGATCGCGACATTACCACCAAGCGTACTGAGGTGGAAGCAGCACTTCATAACGCTGATGTATTTTTTGGCAGCTTGTTATTTGATTATGACCAAGTGTTGTGGTTGCGCGATCGCATCTCAAGCATTCCCATCCGCCTGGTCTTTGAGTCAGCATTGGAATTGATGAGTTTAACCAAACTGGGTGCTTTTGCCATTGGGGATAAACCCAAAGGAATGCCCAAACCAGTGAAATTCATCCTTGACAAATTTAGTGGCGGACGGGAGGAAGACAAGCTAGCTGGTTATATCAGCTTTTTGAAAATAGGACCAAAGCTATTGAAATTTGTGCCGGTGCAAAAAGTGCAAGACTTGCGTAACTGGCTGATTATATATGGATATTGGAATGCAGGCGGACAAGAAAACGTTGCGGCTTTATTTTGGACGTTAGCAGAAAAATACTTGGGGTTGAAAATTGGGGATATTCCCCCGCCAATTGAAACCCCAAATATGGGGTTATTGCATCCCGACTACTCCGGTTATTTTGAATCCCCTAAGAACTATTTGGAGTGGTATCAAAAGAAGAGGAGAGAGGGAGAGAGGGAGAGGGGGAGTGAGGGAAAGTTCTCTCAAGTGCCATTCTCCAATCCCCACTTACCAATAGTAGGAATACTCTTATACCGCAAACACGTTATTACAAAACAACCTTATATTCCCCAACTGATTCGCCGTTTTGAAGAAGCTGGTTTGATACCTTTGCCCATCTTTATTAATGGTGTCGAAGGTCATGTCGCTGTGCGGGATTGGATGACAAGTGATTATGAAACCCAGCAACGACAGATGGGTTATGTAGAAACTCCCTCCCTGTCTCCGGAAGCAGTTAAAGTAGATGCGATCGTGTCAACCATTGGCTTTCCCCTGGTCGGTGGTCCCGCAGGTTCAATGGAAGCTGGGCGTCAGGTAGAGGTAGCAAAACGCATCCTCACTGCTAAAAATGTACCGTACATGATTGCTGCACCACTGCTTATTCAAGATATTCACTCTTGGACGCGCCAAGGTATCGGTGGTTTGCAAAGTGTTGTTTTATACGCATTACCGGAACTAGATGGGGCAATTGATACTGTTCCCCTTGGTGGGTTGGTAGGAGAAAATATTTATCTCGTGCCAGAAAGGGTGCAACGGCTCATTGGTAGGGTGAAAAGCTGGATTAATCTACGACAAACACCAGCATCTGAAAGGAAGATTGCAATTATTCTTTATGGATTTCCCCCTGGTTACGGAGCTGTTGGAACAGCCGCATTGCTTAATGTACCGCGAAGTCTCCTCAAATTCCTTCAAGCACTGAAAGAACAAGGTTATACTGTTGGGGATTTGCCAGAAGATGGGGAAGAGTTGATTCGCCAAGTCAAAGAAGCGGACGACTTAAGATTGGAAGAGACGGAAAATTTCCTACCCTCCTCCGTTAACGTCCGCACTTTAGAAAAATGGTTGGGATATCTCCGCACATCCCGTATTGAGAAACAATGGCAATCCCTAACGGGAACGGGTATTAAAACTTATGGGGATGAATTTCACATTGGTGGGGTTCAGTTGGGAAATGTTTGGATAGGTGTACAGCCACCTTTAGGGTTACAGGGTGACCCCATGCGGTTGATGTTTGAACGCGATTTAACCCCTCACCCCCAGTACGCTGCTTTCTACAAATGGCTGCAAAATGAGTTTCAAGCTGATGCAGTGGTACATTTTGGAATGCACGGGACGGTAGAATGGTTGCCTGGTTCTCCTTTGGGTAATACGGGTTATTCTTGGTCTGATATTTTGTTGGGAGATTTGCCCAATCTATATATATAGCGTTCTGAAGCCAGAGACGGCATTGATTTCCTCCCTCTGACAGTAGATTACGAAGAAAGACTGTATGCGGCAGGTAGAATTCCTGGAGGCATGCTGCGTCGAGAAGGACGCCCGCCAGAAAGAGCAATTCTCACTAGCCGTCTTATTGACCGTCCTTTGCGTCCGTTGTTCCCTTCGTGGTTGCGAGATGACTTGCAAATTGTGGCTTTAACCCTCTCAATGGATGAGTTGGTACCACCCGATGTTCTAGCAGTCACTGGTGCTTCCATCGCTACAATTATCGCTAAAATACCGTTTAATGGACCAATGGCGGCAGTCCGGGTTGGTTTGGTAGGCGATGATTTTATTATTAACCCCACCTACGCGGAAATTGAAGCCGGAGACCTGGATTTGGTCGTTGCTGGTTCCCCAGAAGGTGTCATAATGGTGGAAGCAGGAGCCAATCAGTTGCCAGAAAGGGACATCATTGAGGCAATTGAGTTTGGCTATGAAGCTGTGCAAGACTTGATTAAAGCACAGGAAGACTTGATGGCTGAAATGGGTTTGGAAATCCCAACCCAGGAACCTCCAGAGGTAGACTCAACCTTAGAGAACTATATACGCGAGCGGGCAACCGAAGATATTAAGAAAATCCTGTCACAATTTGATTTGGACAAGACACAGCGCGATGCAGCTTTGGATGCTGTGAAGGAATCCATTGAAAATGCGATCGCGGAACTGTCAGAAGATGACCCAGTTCGCGTTGCAGCTGGTGGAGATAAGGCAGTTGACAATAACTTTAAAGAACTGACCAAGAAGTTCATGCGCCGCCAAATTATCGAAGACAACGTTCGTGTTGATGGGCGCAAGCTAGACGAAGTTCGTCCGGTTTCTTGTCAAGTAGATCTTTTGCCAAAGCGAGTTCACGGCAGTGGTTTGTTCAACCGGGGGCTAACTCAGGTGCTATCTGCGTGTACTCTTGGGACACCAGGAGATATGCAGTACTTAAGTGATGACTTGCAACAAGACCAACAAAAGCGTTATATGCATCATTATAACTTCCCACCGTTCTCCGTAGGGGAAACCAAGCCCCTGCGTGCGCCGGGACGTCGGGAAATTGGTCATGGAGCACTTGCAGAAAGATCCTTGTTGCCCGTACTCCCATCCAAAGAACAATTCCCCTACGTAATTCGGGTAGTATCGGAGGTGCTTTCTTCCAACGGTTCTACCTCAATGGGTTCAGTATGCGGATCTACACTGGCATTAATGGATGCTGGCGTACCCATCTCCAAACCCGTCAGTGGTGCGGCAATGGGTCTGATTAAGGAAGGTGACGAAGTCCGAGTTCTGACGGATATTCAGGGGATCGAGGACTTTTTAGGCGACATGGACTTTAAAGTTGCTGGGACAGATAGCGGGATTACTGCCCTACAAATGGATATGAAAATCTCCGGTTTGTCTCTAGAGGTGATTGCTCAAGCTGTCCATCAAGCAAAAGCAGCACGGTTGCACATTCTGGAGAAAATGCTCCAGACAATCGATAAACCGCGTCCGGAAATGTCGCCTTATGCCCCACGTCTCATGACCATCCGGATAGACCCGGATATGATTGGTCTGGTGATTGGACCCGGAGGCAAGACGATTAAGGGTATCACAGAGGAAACAGGAGCAAAAATTGACATCGAAGATGATGGTACGGTAACAATTTCCGCCGTTGATGAAAATAAGGCGAAAAAAGCACGTAACATTATCCAAGGCATGACCAGAAAGCTTAATGAAGGTGATGTCTACGTAGGTCGTGTGACTCGGATTATACCAATTGGTGCGTTTGTAGAATTTTTACCCGGAAAAGAAGGTATGATTCACATTTCCCAACTTGCTGACTATCGTGTTGGCAAGGTTGAGGATGAAGTAGCTGTTGGCGATGAAGTGATTGTCAAAGTGCGGGAGATTGACAACAAAGGTAGGATTAATCTCACCCGCTTGGGTATTCATCCAGATCAAGCAGCTGCAGCGCGAGAAGCAGCCGCAATCAATCGGTAATCTGTGACGGGATTTTGGATTTTGGATTCATCGCAAATCCAAAATCTGGGCAGGACAATTCAATTCCCTCAGACTAAAGGTTTGGGGTGAAACAAACAAAGCCCGCTTGCGCGGGCTGAATATTAAGTAGGTCGTCGTAAATAAACACCAATAGGAGTTAGGGCTGTTAGTGGCAGCCCGTAGTTGTAAACCCAGCGAGAGAAACCTGTGTGTTGAGCCATTAACGCTTCTTCTAATTTATTTAGTTTTAACTTTCTCTTAATGGCAAACACAACAGATTCTCTTTATGCTATATACTTATTGTAATGCAAATTTAATTACAAGACAAGCCTCCTATGCCAAAACATATTTTAAACGTCAGGATTAATGATGAAGAAAGACAAATTCTGATTGAGTATTGCAATGCCGTAGAAAGAACACAGTCGGATGTGATTCGGGAGTTTATTCGTTCTCTAAAAAAGAAAACCAAGACGGAGCTAGATGTCACTTAATATCGAAGTTTGTCTGGTTAATTGTGTACTAGGAGTAACTCTTAACAGAAGTCTACATAGTTATGTTTTATTGTGCCGACTTACTTCTTAATTTAGACTTTGGATTTCAGACAATTCTGCAATTTTTCCGCTAGAACGTCAACATGAGGTTCCTCAAACAAGGTGAGATGAGAACCGGGAATCAGATGAACATCTATTTCTCCCGTCACTACATTACCCCAACCGAATTGCGGATCGTATTGCATACCGACTCCTTTTTCCTTGTCTCGATTTTTGTCAGAAGTCCGCAAAAGAACCATTGAACCCGCGTATTTTTTAAAAGTATAGTTTTTGGCAGCTTCTACGCTAGCATCCATCAGTGCTATGTGCAAATCATTTTGAGGCAAAGGTTCGTTCATTCTCAAATATTCCAAATACTGATTTGTGATATTGTGTTGAGTCCATTTCGCCCAACCACCCAACTTTTGCCACAAGTATGCAGGTCCCTGTTCTAATAAATTACTCAAATGCACTAATATTCGTTTAAAGAATGGCAACCGACTGCTAGACCCAGGAAAACAGGTATCAAGCATAGCAAGTATACCAATCTCTTCACCTTGTAAATAAAGTTGCTGTGCCATTTCGTAGGCAATAATACCACCCAAAGAATAACCACTCAGAAAATAAGGACCCTTTGGTTGAATAGACTGAATTTCTCGAATATAGAGTGCTGCCATATCTTCTATTTTGGTTAAGAAAGGCAGTTTTCCATCGATTCCTTGTGGTTGTATCCCATAAAACGGTCGATCTAAACCAAGATGCTGTGCCAAAGAGTAGTAACACAAAATTTCTCCACCAAGGGGATGAACGCAAAACAAGGGTGGTTCAGAACCTTTGGGTTGAATTGGTACCAAGCACGACCACTGAGCAAATTCTTCTTCCTTACACTGAACAAGTATTTTGGCAATGGCTTCCACTGTACCTGCTTGAAAGAGGGTAGCAAGAGAAAGTTTTTGGGTAAATTTGTGTTCAATTTGCGCGAATAAATTAACTGCTAATAAAGAATGCCCTCCAAGCTCAAAAAAGTTATCTTTCACACCAATTGGCTGAATACCTAAAACTTGTTCCCAAATTTCTACCAACTCACGTTCTAACTCGTTACGAGGAGCAACAAAGGTTTTCTTTTCTACTTCAGGTACTGGAAGGGCAGCGCGATTGAGTTTACCATTAGGCGTTAGGGGTAGCGCTTCTAGCATAACAAAGGACGTTGGAATCATATAGCTAGGAAGTTTGGACGTGAGAAATTGCCGCAGTTCGTTGGCTGTAGAAATTTGTTTTTCTTTAAGAACAACATATGCAACTAACTGCTTGTCTCCGGGAATGTCCTCTCTCAGCAGAACTACAACTTCTTGAACGGAGGGATATTGGCTCAAAACAGCTTCAATTTCTCCCAACTCAATCCGGAAGCCACGAATCTTGACTTGATTGTCAATGCGATCGCAAAACTCAATGTTACCGTTAGGTAGATAACGTCCCAAGTCTCCTGTTTTATAAAGTCTGTCTGTAGCAATCTTGGTAAATGGATTGACAATAAAACGTTCTTGGGTTAAAGCATCACTGCCAATATAACCAGAAGACAGGTAAGGAGTGCGAACGTAAATCTCTCCTATCTCGCCAATCCCAGCTAACTGTAATGTCTGAGTCAAAACAAGTAATTGTACATCCTCAATACCTTGACCCAGAGGTATCGTTTTAGGGATTGGGGAATAGGAACTGGAGACTGGGCTATCAACACCACAATCTTCAGGTATAACAAAGTAACCCATAGCTTGGGGTGTTTCAGTAGCACCATAAAAATTGACACAAGTGACTTTGGGAGCAAAACGACGGATTTTTGTGACATCTTGTGGCGCAAGCACGTCACCAGCAAAAAATACATAACGTAAGTTTGTAGTCTGGCTTTCGCTGTTTGCTGTCAGCAGTTGTGCCATTGCTGGTGTTAAATGAGCAACACTAATTCCCATAACCCGCATCCAATCAGCTAGCTGACCTAATGCCTCAATCTTTTCTTGTTGCGGAATGCATAAAGTTGACCCTAAGGACAAGGGTGTGAAAATATCTCTTAACAAAGGGTCATGAGATAAACCAGAAAGCATGCTAAATCTATCTGACTCGCGCAAACCAAAAGTCTTTTGATGCCATTGCACAAAATGAGATAGAGGTCTGTGGCTACCTTTAACACCCTTAGGTTTACCTGTAGAACCAGAGGTAAAGGCAATATAAGCTAAATCATCTGGTTCTACTCTCACTTGTGGCTCACTATTGGGATAACTTTGCAATCCTGTCAAGATTGAGTCATAAGAAATTTCCCAACAGCAGTGACAAACACTTTCTACACCCTCAAAAAGTGCAGTCGGAACTTGAGAATCTGAAGCAACCTGCAACCAAGCACGAGGTTGGGCTAGTTCAAGACAATCAATCAAGCGAGAAGTGGGATAAGCCGGATCGAGAATGACAAAAGCGCCACCTGCTTTCAAAACACCCAGAATTGCTATAACTAATAAGGCACTTCTTTGTCCGTAAATAGCAACTACGTCTTGAGTTTGAATGTTATTTGCTAGCAGATAGTGAGCTAATTGGTTGCTTAGTGTTTCGAGTTCCGCGTAAGTCCAAGCAACTCGTGCATCTACAACTGCCAGGTTTTGTGGTACTCTTTGGGCTTGTTGAGAAAATTTAGTATGAACGGCTGCTTCTGAGTGTACGGAAAGTTTTTGCTGAGGATTTGGTAACAGTAATGCAGCTTTGGGAGTCACCAGTGATAGAGAAGAAATATTGTGTTGTGGAGTTTCCCCAATCTGAAGGAGCAAATGATGGAACTGATGGAGCATTTCCACCATTCGCTCTGGTAGAAATAGGTCAGCATTGTAAACTAATTCCAGTTTGATTCCTTGCTGTTGTTCTGTCACATACAAGGTTAAGTCAAACTTAGAAGAGGCTTCTGGCATTGAAAGAGGTTCTACAGTCAAACCGGGCAATCCCAGTTTAATATCCTTTAAATTCAGCATATTAAACCACACTTGAAACAATGGGTTGCGGCTGGTATCTCTTTCTGGCTGTAGTTCTTGCACTAGTTTTTCAAAAGGCATATCTTGATGGGTATATGCTCCCAATGCCATCTGACGCACGCGATTAAGTAGGGTAGAAAAACTGGGATTTTCAGAACAGTTAATCCGTAAAACTACGGTGTTGATAAAAAATCCAATCAAATCTTCAAGTTCAGCCCGATTGCGACCTGCAATGGGAGAGCCAATAAGGATATCTTCTTGTCCGGTATAACGGTGTAAAAGTGTCCCAAATGCTGCAAGTAACGTCATAAACAGGGTCACGCCTTCCTGCTGCGATCGCACTGTCAAAGATGCTGCTAGAGTTTGGGGTAGTATCAAAGATTGCATTGCTCCTCGGTAAGTTTGCACTGGAGGACGCGGTTTGTCGGTCGGTAACTCCAGTACAGTATTTGCACCTGCTAGCTGGTCTTTCCAGTAGTCTAACTGCTGCTTGAGAACTTGACCCGATAACTGTTGACGCTGCCAAATTGCAAAATCAGCATACTGGATGGGCAGTTTTGGCAAGGGATTTGGCAAGTTCTTCGAGAAAGCCTCATACACTGTTGCCAACTGTTGCCATAAAATCCCCATTGACCAGCCATCAGAAGCAATATGATGCATGACCAGCAAAAGGACATATTCTTGATAATCTACACGGTACAAAGCTGCTCGCAACATCAAATCAGATGATAAGTTAAACGGACGATGCGCTTCCCGATTCAACTCATCTAGCACTTGAGAATGAGTTTCCCTGTTTTGATGCCGTGTAAAATCAATAACTTTCAGTTCCACAGAACGAGGTTCCCGAACAACTTGTATGGGGCTACCATCAACCGAGGTCATAAAATTTGTCCGCAGTGCTTCATGATGGGTAACAATTGCGTCTAAAGACTGCTGCAAGACGCCTATATCCAATGCCCCCTGCAAGCGAAATGCTTGAGAGATAATGTAAGTTGGGCTGTTTGGCTCCAACTGCTCCAAAAACCAAACTCTCTGCTGAGCAAAGGACAGAGGGGTCGAGCATCCATTGGCTAATCGGGGAATTGTGTGATTCTCCAACAGATCGATACCTTGGTTTTGAATAGCCACGATCGCATCAGCTAAATTCGCAATCGTTGGTTTCTCAAACAGTAACTGTACCTTAATTTCTACACCCAAAGCCCGACATAACCGAGATACTACCTGGGTTGCAAGCAGTGAATGTCCACCCAATTCAAAAAAGTTGTCATGGATACTGATGGCTTCCAAACCCAAAACTTCTGCCCAAATCGTTGCCAAAACCTTCTCAATGAGAGTGCGAGGTTCAACAAAATTGTTTTTACTGTAACTTCCTTTATCTAGCGCAGGTAAAGCATGGCGGTCTACCTTACCATTAGGGTTTAATGGCATGGTATCTAAAAAGACAAATCTGGCAGGGATCGTGTACTGAGGCAACTTATCCTGCAAAAAAAGGCGCAACTCATTATGGCTGGGAGGTTGTGTGGAATTTTGTTGAGGAGATACCACAACATAAGCCACTAGTTGTTTGTTTCCCGGAACGTCTTCTCGCGCCATAACTAAAGTTTGTTGCACGGCTGGATGTGTACCGAGTTTAGCTTCAATTTCTCCTAATTCAATACGGAAGCCCCGAATCTTGACTTGATGGTCAATACGACCAAGAAATTCAAGATTCCCATCAGGTAAGTAACGCACTAAATCCCCGGTTTTATAAAGTCGATCCGAACAAGGCAACCTAAAAGCATTTTTGACTGTTGCTTTGTTAAAAGGGTTGGGAATAAATTTTTCATCTGTTAGTTCGGGACGGTTGAAATAACCCCGTGCCAATCCTACACCACCAATATGCAATTCACCTGGTTCGCCAGTGGGTACGGGTTGCAAGTTTTCATCTAGTATGTAAATCCTTGCATTACTAATTGGGCGACCAATAGGAGCAAAAATCCCTTGAGTTCCGCGCTGACAAGTCCAGAAAGTCGCATCAATAGAAGCTTCAGTAGGACCGTAGCAGTTATGCAGAACATTTTCCAAATTTAGGCGGGCAAAAAATTGTTCTACCAATTCAATGGGTAAGGCTTCTCCACCACAAGTTACGTGGCGAAGGCTTTGACATTTCTCAATTCCCTCTTCTTCTAGCAACACGCGAAGTATAGAAGGCACTAGGGCGAGAACGGTAATTTGTTTCTCAACAATGGTCTTAACTAAATACCCAGTGTCTTGATGTCCGGTGGGATGAGGCAAAATTAACTGCCCTCCAAACGACAAACACCAAAATATCTGCCACACTGAGGGGTCAAAGCTAAAAGAAATCGTTTGCAGAACTTTATCTGCTTGAGTTAATCCAAAACTTGTTTGCCTCCAGTAAAGTTGGTTGCATATTCCATGGTGAGGAATCATCACCCCTTTGGGTTGCCCCGTGGAACCAGAAGTATAAATGACGTAAATCAGATTGTCAGGTGTTGTTTCCTGTTCAAGATTATCTTGGCTGTTCCGGGCTATTTGTTCCCAATCGCTATCCAAACAAAAAATTTGTGCTTTACAAGCAGGTAATTTATGAATTAAGTGCTTTTGCGTAAGCAGTACTGGTGTCTGAGTATCCTCCATGATGAAGGCTATACGTTCTTCAGGATATGCTGGATCGAGTGGTACATAAGCCCCTCCTGCTTTTAGAATTCCTAGCAGCCCTACTACCATTTCTAAAGAACGTTCTACACAAATACCAACTAAAACTTCTTTTTTTACCCCCAATTCACGTAGGTGATATGCCAGTTGGTTGGCTTGCTGATTTAACTGTCGGTAAGTGAGTTGTTGGTTTTCAAATACAACAGCAACAGCATCCGGCGAGCGCTCTACTTGAGCCTCAAATATTTGATGAATGCATTGCTCTAAGGGGTTATCTCTTTGAGTCTGTTGATTGTCCTGTTGTACTTGACAAATTTTTTCTATTGTTGAGGTATTGTCATCAAAAAATACAATTTTTCTGGTATTGCTCATGGGGATACAGATTCTAACGAGAATAACACGATTTCTAGGAAAAACAAAATTTTGATAAATTTCAGAAATTAGCCAAATCTCTCTTGATTTATGTTGAAATCAAAGAATTTTATGAGCGATCGCAACATAAGTCCAATAACTTCTCATTTTGAATTTGCTCTTGTGCTAATGCCAAAGCGTGATGGGCATTTTTGACATTTTTACTGTCTTTATTTTCATTTTCAAAACGTTTGAGATAAGCGTTGAGATACTTAATGCGAAGTTCTAAGTTATCAGTGTTCACAAGAAAAGGTAAATCTGATTCCACCATATAGCGAATAGCTAAAATGGGTATGGGGCTTTGAAGGGGATAAAAATTGGAGTTGTGCAAACCAGGGCTATAATTTCGCTTGTGAAATTCCCCTAACATCAACCCTGAATCTACAAAAAATCCTTTGAGTTTTTTCTGTACATTATCAATCAGGCGAGAGGTATCTTCTAGCTTAATATCAGGAAAAATCAGGAGAATAGTTTTGGCTATTTCAGCTTCTTTGTTCTGTGGCTCTAGTTTTAAAAAAATATCTTTATAGCCTAAAACTAATTGTTCAATTTCCTGTAACTGCAAATTTTGAGCGCGGATTACCCCTAGTTGAATACTATTTGTCCTGAGTGCATGAGGTACATAAGGGCATACAGGTCCCGATCTACCCAAATTTGGGTGAGGTTTTGTCAAAAAATTTTTAACCCATTGTTGAATCTCAATTAAATAGGGTAGGTCTTGTTGGAAGCGTTCTATCTCAATAGGTGTGTAGAGTTGCATTGTAATTATATTCCTCAACTTAGTTAACTTAATTTTCTGTGAAGCACAATTTATCCATGCAAAATGAAGCGAAATATCGCTGGAGATGAGACAGGCAATTTCATTTTTGATAAGGAACACATTCCTTATCTCACAGCCACGCAACGTCTTAGAAAAAATACTGACAGCATTTCTCCTAGCAAAGTCTTATTGGTCATACAAAAATTGGCTAAGTTAACTAGAACTTAAACCACGGACGTTTTTTGTCAGTAACGAAATTTCAGTTTGAGCCGTAGTAATTCATCTCAAACTCAAATTACCTTAACCGAGCTTTTACTTACTTACGTGATTATTATTATTAGTCATAATTCATTAAATTTGTATTCGTTTATGACTGAAAAATTTAAAGTTTTTGTATGCTTTTCGCTTAAAAAAATTCACAATGAATTTAAATAAAGAAATCAAAAAGCAGCCATCCTATTCCTAAGATAACTACTGGATTTTTCATTCAACTGTCTTTTTTGCCTTGCATTTTATCCAATTCGGTAACTCTTAACGGGGAACAGTCAAGAGCTAGGTGTAAAGAGTTACCACACAGAAATCTAACAACTTAATATTAGAGGCGTTGTCAATTTAGGTAAGTTTGAAAATTCACATACATAACCCTGTTTAAAGTTTTCTTTTAATTAGCTTTAGAATATAAAATTCTCAAAAAGATCTTTGTTATTTTTGTGAATTAACATTATTTGACTTTTAAAAATATGACACAGTCATATGAAAATGGTGTGTAGAAATGATGGCAATTACTTGACAAATAGGTACCTACTATTAAAACTTTCATAGCAGATCGAAATTATTCATAAGACACGAGAAACCCAACTTCTTTGAGAAATCGGGTTTCTGAGCTTACTAGGGAGGAAATACTTATACAAGACAGATGAAGATGATTCTCCCACAACTCAGGGGAGTTTATTTTTGCGGTAGAAATTTTGAATGTTATAAAACATTGATATTCTTTAATTACTACCATCGATATATTTAGAGGTATGCTGAGTTAATGTAAAGCTATAAGAAGTTAGCTCTCATCTCAAACTTGACATTAAGCGTTGTGAGTGCCAAGCGTTTACCAGAAACTACTGCCCATGTTAGGATCATCCGCCAATCCTGGCAACAGGGCTTTCTTGAAGGTGAAGTCAGAGCAGGTGATTTTGAGTGGCAGTTCCAATGGCATTTCCGTCGCGGGGAACTGGCAGTGAAGCCTTCTCAAGGACGTGCTTTAATCAAAGAACCGCTAGGTCGGTTTTTAGAGCAACGAGACTACCAACTCGAACCGGGCGGAGACTACGCATTTACTATTCGGGCTCAACTGTAATCTTAATTAAGTAAGTAGACAGAAATAAATAAAACTGTGTTGGGAAATGTCAACCTACTCGAAATCCTTACCAATGACAAAAGACAAAGGACTCATGCCTCATTTCAGTGAGTGACTTCAGTCAACCGATTTAAATATCGTTCAATCAACAGGATAGCAACAATATCATCTATTGGTCTTGGTGGTTGTCGCATCCCTTGTGGTAGCAACTTAGTTAATCCTTTCGGTGGGTACATCTCCCAGTAGCGATCGCGTGCTTCTAGGCTGGTATATCGTTCATCGACTAAAATGATATTCAACGGATCTGTGAACTCTTGCTGTAGTTGTTGTTTCCAACTTTTAGCCGTTGTTTGGTCTCCCATAACCAACAAGGAAACGGGAAATTTTTGGCGCAACTTAACAATAGCAGCGATCGCCCCTGAAGATTGTACAACTTCGTGATAGTAGAGTTGCCGATCCAAGCCCATCACAGCTAAACCACACTTATCTCGACCTGGATCGAAGCCCAAAATGACTGGTTGTGTTGGTGAAAAATCAGGATTAGTCATTAGTCATTGGCTGTTTGTGATTGGTTGGGAGTCGTTGGTTGTAGAGACGTGCCATTGCAGGTCTTGTTTTAATATTATCCTTAAGTTTGTTTAAGTACTAAAAACAATGAGTCCGTTTTGAAGTGCTACCAGTTTCACTTTGAGTGGTCCGGCTGTGTAAGTGTCCTCTGCTGCAATAGCTTTGATTTCCAATGGCTGGTCATACTGCCTCAATTGGGCAATAAAGCGATAGATAGTGCTATCTATTTGGATACTCTCAAGTATTCCAGCACTCCGAGCGCGAAATTGAGAAGCGGAAATCAGCAATTCCAGCCGCTGCCGTATTTGATATGTAGTCATATTTTTTGGATCTGCTGTTGTTGCAGCTAGTACCTCTCCTCCTGTAAAAACTTTTTGATTTAGCGTCGCATCCGCAAAAAACTGTATGCCCTTTTCGCCTCTAACATAGTTACCGGCACTAAAAACCCTGACTACGTATTCTCGACCATCATCAATTTGCTTGCTTAATTGTTCAACTTGGTCTCTTGTAGCGTACAGTATCGGTGTATTTTCTTGATTTGTACCGGGTTCGGTTAATTCCTGGCTGGCATTTCGGTTAGCTTCTTGTAGCAGTTGAGCAATTGCAGCACGAGCTGCAGGAGGTTGGTCAACGCGAAGTACGCCTGCTGCAAGAACCTGACCGCGAATGATGGCAAGTTTTCCCAAACGCAGTTCGCGATAGGACTGATAAAATTTTTCCAGCCTTGCGACTTCCTGTTCCAGTTCGTTCTGTTGTGTTTCCAGTTCTTTCAGTCGAGATTCCCTTTGAGAAATAACTGTTTCTCGTTCCGCAATAGCTTGATTGCGTTCTTGAATCAGCCGATCCAGTTCAAGCATTTTTCGGTCTCGCTGTTCAATAGCTTGCTGTCGTTTAGCTAGTTCGCGATCCCGTTTTTCAATAGCTTGTTGCGCTTGACCGATGGCAGCTTTGGCTTCAGCGTAAAGTCTTTCCCGCTCAATCTTACGTTTTTGTATTTCTACTAACAGCTTTTTTTTCTCATCATCAACACTTTTGAGTTCAGTGATGGCTTGTCTGTACCGTGCGACAACTTGGTCGAGTTGGGTTTCGGTATTTTGAAGTTGAGCTTGAGTTTGAGCTTGTTGGCTAACAGTACGGTTGAGTTGTTCTGTCGTGCGGTTCAGTTGAGCTTGCGTTGCCTGTTGCTTGGCATTTGCTTCTTTTAGGGACTGATTGGTTTGTTGCAAACGTTCTTCTTGGGCTTTTTGTTCTTTTCTAGCTTGTTCTAGTTCTTGTCTTGTGCTGTCTAGTTGCTGAGTTGTTGCATCAAGACTTTCGCGTTTGCGACGAAGGTCTTTTTGAATATCCTCAAGCTCAAATACCCCTTTCCGCAATCCTTCATCAGCAGCAAATAAAATCGCTAATGTTGATGCCGAAATCAAAGTTCCAGTCAGAAGAGTAACCAAGACTGCTGTGTTTTTAGGACGCAGCTTGAAAAGTGAGAGTCGTGCCTTGCCAACTCGGGTGCCGATCCGGTCTCCCACTGTGGCAATCACGCCTCCCAAAATTAATATTGCCAATATTAGGATGTACCCGGTGGTCATCTTTAAGCTACCGACGAAATCCTTCCAGATACAGCCTACTACTTCCAGCCATCATCTGTGGAGAAATTTAAGGACAGTGCTGGGTTGTTAAGAAAAGTTTTGAGTTCTGAGCAATAAGCCCTGAGCCGTTTATTTCTTGTTACTTTCATTTTACTCTGTATTCAGAACTTAGAACTCGGAACTCCTAACTTAGAAGTGTTTTAGGTAAATTGCCGACTTAAGGTAACAGGCTTGTGGACAGTGATCTTTTTCTTATGTATGGAAATCATTTTTTTCTCACGTAGGTCGCCGAGGAGTCTGGTGACAGTAACGCGAGTCGAGCCAATTGCTTCTGCGATCGCCTGATGGGATAGCTTCAAATCAATTGTGATTCCATCTGCACAAGGCACGCCAAAATCACGACAGAGAATTAACAAAAAGCTCACCAAACGCGATCCCATATCTCGGTGAGCTAGTGTTTCGATCATCATCTCTGTTTGTAAAATTCGCAGGAATGGCGTTTCTTTTGTAGGGGATATGTTTCGGGATCGGCTTCCCCGTAAACTTTCACGTTGTGAGCTTTTAACTCAATACGCTGTCCCTTTCCTTGGGAAGCTACCAAGACTCCAGCAACTTCCACGGAAGCACCCGTGTTCAGTTGTTTCAAAATACCCTCGTACTCTGGCAAATCTTCATTGATTACAACTTGCAAATTAGCCAAGGATGAGCCGTCATTAACTTCAATAAAAGCAAAACCTTTTAACTCCCGTTTTGTACGAACCCACCCTTGAACTACCAGAGACTCATCAGGTTGACCATTTCGCAATACTTCTGCAATCCGTAGATTTACCATATCATCCAGCAAATTTACTTTAATAACCAGCCTATGATAACGCCCAAACCCCCAAAGCGAACCGCCAGCCAGAAAGGTTCTTGGAAGCTATTCCATGAAAACAACTGGCTTTCCAATCTCAGTTCTAGGTCTTCGAGTCTTTGTTGAATATTCCTTAACTCAGTTTTCCATCCAGTCTGTTTGCTGCGACGCAGTTCTTGGATCTGTTGTTGCAACTCTTTTTGCTCTGCTCGATCTGCTTGCACTTGATTGTAACGTTTTTTTAACAAAGCAAGTGCTTGCTCCACTTCCAAAAGTTCTTGTTCAAATTCTTGCTCTGAGTTTTCCTCGTTATCCGGCTGTTCTGAGGGTTTTTTATAAGGTTTCATTTATAAATAGTCAGCTCGTGTTCTATGCGGTTTTGCCAATAGTCACGCTAATTTGGTTTATATCACCTCACAAGCTTGTCTCATCATGTCTCAATCAACCCAGTCGCCCAAAACCAGTCAACTGAGTCAATTTAGTAATGTTGAACTAGCTCAAGCCCTTATGGAAAGGCTGAGTATTTCTCCTAACGATTGGCATCGCCTCAAGTCTAACCGCAAAGTTCGCGCTAGTGAACAAATAGCTGCTGCTCTTGTTTTTCTTCTTAAAGAGCAACCTGAAGAAGCTTTACAAAGGCTTCAACAAGCAACTGGCTGGCTAGATAAATCTATTTCTGCGCCACCCTGTCCAACTCATGGAGATGGGAAAGTGAGTAGTTAATAGTTAGTCGTTAGTAGTTAGTAGGGGTGGAAGTACCACTAACCAGTAGCCACTAACTACTAACTCTTTTATAATTAACGTCGCAGAGCTAATTTACCTTTATGCTCTAATTGTTTACATAACCTTAATTCTGTACCTTTCCTGTTCCACTCTACTTGATCGAAAACCTGACGCAGAATACATAAGCCACGACCGTTTTCAGATTCATCTGGTGGTAAGTACTCTGTAGGATCTTCATACTCAGGCGCGGAGGGACTAAAACCGTCGCCTTGGTCTGTTATCACCCACCAGTACTGGTTGTCAATTAAGGAAAATCGAACTACAACTCTTTTTCCAGGATCTAGATTGTTACCATGCTTGGCTGCATTGACTAGGGCTTCTTGAAGCCCCAGCCGCAGTTCTGCTTGCAACTTTCTTGGAATCTCCGCTAATAGTAAATCCAATATTGGGCAGAGATATAGAGTTGAGGCGAAACTAATCGTACCCCAATTACGTCCTGTTGGACGGAGAGATATATTAATCACAAAAATAACCCCGTAGCTTTCAGAGTTAGCTAGACATCAGTTTGCTGTCACAGGCACCCTGATCGAATGTGAGGTGGTCGTGTTGCCTTCAAACTTGCGTCTGTTGAACTAAATTTTGAAAATGCTAGGGAGCATTGACTCTCTTAAATCGTATGAGTTGCTTAGGCATGATACATCTAGATATGCACCAGATATGGGATTAAGCAACTTAGATGCTTGTGTAAAAAAGAGTGCCATCTTACTCTTCTTTTTAGTCCTGTATAAGCTAGACAACTCGATTCATAACTCCAAGAGAGGCTTTGCCGTTTCAACTGTTTTGCACAAAAGGAATCATATTTTTAGCTTAGTTCCATATTAGCATTTCTAGTGCATACCGATCCACTATTTTTTATTTTGAGTTTTTATGAAGAACAAGCAAACTTAGTTTGCGTTTGATAGCTCAAGAAATGCTGCTGCTTCCACATGAGCGGTTTGTGGAAAGAAATCAGCACCTTGAACTCGTGTCAGAGTGTATACTCCACCTTCACAAAGTAATTTTAGGTCACGCGCAAGAGTGGCTACTTTACAACTGACGTATACAACACGAGGAGGTTTCGCTTGTCGTAAGGATTGAATAACGGCGCGATCGCACCCTTTTCGTGGCGGGTCGAGCAACACTATGTCTGGAGAAATCTCCATTTGGGGCAGTAATTTTTCTACAGCACCAGTGTGAAAGTTTACATTATAAATACCATTGCGCTGTGCATTTAAAATTGCCTGTTCCACCGCCTCTGGTTGTAATTCCAATCCCGTAGCTTTCTTTACCTTTTTTGCCAGCGGTAAAGTTAATGTGCCGATACCGCAGTAAGCATCAAGTAGCACTTCATGACCCTGTAAATTGAGTTGTGACTCAATCACTTGTAATAATTCTTCTGCTGTCTCCGTATAAATTTGAAAAAATGTATCGGGTCGTACATGAAATTCCAATCCGGCGAATTGTTCTCTCAAATAAGAAACTCCAGCAATACAGCGGGTTTCCGCCCCAAAAATAGCATTGGTACGTTCTGGATTGCGGTTAACAGAAACTCCCACCAAGTGAGGATAGCGCTCCAACCACTCCTGGGCTTGTTCTGTCATTCCTGGTATGTCCCAATCTTTAACCACCAAAGTTAGCAACATCTCTCCTGTACGGCGACCAATGCGTAAACCAAGATGTCGTATCAGACCCTTGTGAGCGCTTTCGTTATAAACTTGCCAACCCCGCTTTTGGATGTCTTGCTTAACTTCCATTAAAAGTGGATTTAATCGGGGATCTTGTACGGGGCATTGATTTAAGTTAATCAATTGATGGCTACCTTTTTGGTAATAACCCGCCTGAAGCTGACCGCGGCGAGATATCCCTATAGGATATGTGGCTTTGTTACGATAGCCCAAGCTTTCAGAACCCAATACCACAGAATCTACTGGTGGTTCAACAAAACCACCAATTCGTTGCAAAGCCTGAATAATCTGATGCCGCTTTGCCTCAAGCTGATATTCGTAATTGATATGCTGCCACTGGCACCCACCGCACTTGTCAGCAACTATACAGCTAGGTCGAATCCGGTGTGTTGATTTTTGTAACAGTTCTTGAATCTGACCGTGAGCGTAGGTAGGTTTGACGTGAACCAGACGGACAAGAACGCGATCGCCCGGTACCGTATCGGGTACGAAGACAACCCGTTCATTCCAGCGTCCCACGCCATCACCCGTATCGTTCAAGTCCGCGATCTCCACTTCAATAAATTCACCTTGTTTCCACATTGTTTCAGTCATAGTCGTTTGTCATTGGTCATTTGTCATTGGTCATCAGTAATTGCTGCCCAAAGTCCCCCAAGTTCCCCAAGTCCTCCTTGTCCCCCAGGTCTCCCTACTTCTGGGATCCCTTGTCTGTCTTGTCCCCTTTATTTATGTCCACAAGACTCGTTAAACTAGCAAATAATAAATAATTGATGTCATTGCAATAATCATGACTGTAGTAAGCCAAGTTATTCTCAAAGCCGATGACGAACTGCGTTACCCTAGCAGTGGCGAACTCAAGAATATCAAAGAGTATTTGCAAACTGGGGCACAGCGGATACGGATTGTCGGAATTTTAGCCGAAAATGAAAAAAAGATAGTTCAAGAAGCTACAAAGCAGCTTTGGCAGAAGCGCCCTGACTTCATTGCTCCAGGAGGCAATGCTTACGGTGAACGCCAACGTGCTCTTTGTATCCGTGACTTTGGTTGGTACTTGCGCCTAATTACTTACGGCATACTTGCTGGTGACAAAGAGCCAATTGAGAAAATTGGCTTAATTGGCGTGCGAGAAATGTACAACTCCCTTGGGGTGCCCGTACCAGGAATGGTAGAAGCCATTAACTGTCTGAAAAAAGCTTCCCTTGATTTGCTCAATGCAGAGGATGCCGCTGAAGCATCACCGTACTTTGATTACATCATCCAAGCAATGTCGTAGTACTTCTCACTCAGCCTCACTGATACATATATATTAGCTATACATTCCCCACACTTGGTGGTGGCTGTGGCAGGTTTTCTGTCAGGTGACTAGCAGGTTGTGGGGAAATTTTATTTAGTCCTCGGTCACTGGTCATTAGTATTACAAATGACAAAGAACAAAGGACAAATGACAAAAAGCCGACAGTCTTCAGGTAAGGCTGTCGGCAATTAGTGTGTTCCCTATTAATGACTCGGCTAGAGTTCAGTTGTATGTATTGTGCCAATTCGACCCAGTTGGGAATAGGATCTCCGTCATGAGTACCCGTGATTTTCATCACCACAATTATTTCAAGCCGACTGTAACAACCAAATTAACTTTTAGCGCTATAATAATGACTCTATTGAAATTTTAGTAACTTTAACTACAAATTCTGCGCGGAATGGAGTAGCTACTCCTGTATCGCCAAGCGACAGGTGTTCTTTGCACACAGATGTTTGTAGATGTTTGTAGGGTGGGCACTGCCCACCGCCATTGAGTGTACGGCATAGACCCTTCCTACTAGTACATTTGCCTTAAAATAACGAACAATGGTGTGTTACAGGAAGTAGCGATCGCGCATTTTAGTTGAATTAATCAAGTTGTGCGGTCTAGTCCCACGCATATTGGTGGTCAATTGGGTAGCTACCTGTAGATTGCAAGCAAAGAGGCAGTGCTCGTAAAGATGCTTGCTTCCATTGGCAACAAGCCTAAGGAGTATTGTTTAATCCTTTTAAAAAAGCTGTTTCATTCGCGTAAGTAGTAAGTATATTTTCTCCAATTTTCTGGTATCAAACTTGTAAAGCTAAAAATGATTCCCTAGCATTTTTATGATTTCTTTTGTATCAGCAACCACCAATCCAATCTATAGGCTATCTGTAACAATTATGTTATGTAGAACTGTAGTAACACCCAAAAAAACTAGAATTTCATGAACTAAAGCAAGCACAACAGCTACTAGCAGTGAATGAATTTTGAAGCCTGAGCTTGCCAAATTCCCACTGAAGATAGAATTACCGTACTGGTAATTACTGAAAATTTTATGCTTTACTTAATTAAGTTCTATTTTATGAAATAGTCTTCATTGTTGAAATGTTGGAAATACTTAAATGCACCTGATGACCCTAAGTGTTGCTTGAGAAATTACGTATTTCCACAGATGATTCAAATAAACCATCATTGGCATCAGCAAAGTGTAGTGGTTATAGAAACAACACTTGCAAACATATAGCTCTCTGTTTGACTACGTCTATAATATTCCAGGTACACTGAAAATTCTTCAATAATATCAAGGTTCTTTAAAAGAACAAAGAATACTGAACTATTCATATCGTTTTGTTAAGAAATAGTGGAAATACTTCAGTATGTTTTACTAACATACTATTTTCTCACAAACTTTTATTTCAGGCTACACAAACGAAGCCCGCAGCGATTTGGACTATTGCAATACGTCTCGGATAAGATTTGACCTCCCAAACCACTTCGGTTTTTAATAAGTAATCTTCTGACGGTTCGGGAGTAACCACTAGATCGTTGCTAGACTAGCAGCAGAATTACTGAAGTACGTTTTACAGTCAACTTAACTAGGGGTAAAGATAATAACAGAAGAAGAGAAGATTCACGAACAAGCTGCGGCATAGTTTGAACTTGTCAGAAGGTGAAGGAACTAGCTACATTTCTAGAAATGTGTATAGAGCGCAAGTAAATCGCTAGAATATTCCTCTGTCCCCTTGGTGCGTTTCCATGACCAGCATCTCCTCTGCCCCCTTTTCCCCCGAAGAAATCGCTGATGAAGGTTTGAAGCCAGAAGAATATGAAGAAATTGTGCGACGGTTAGGGCGTCATCCCAATAAAGCTGAACTGGGAATGTTTGGGGTAATGTGGTCGGAACATTGCTGCTACAAGAATTCCCGCCCCTTACTCAAACAGTTTCCTACCACAGGACCCCGCATTCTTGTTGGACCCGGTGAAAATGCGGGTGTTGTAGATTTAGATAATGGTTTGCGACTGGCATTTAAAATTGAGTCTCACAATCACCCCTCAGCTATTGAACCCTTTCAAGGCGCAGCTACAGGCGTCGGCGGCATTCTTCGAGATATCTTTACAATGGGTGCGCGTCCCATTGCTGTCTTAAACTCCTTACGTTTTGGCTCTCTAGAAGAAGCTAAAACACAACGGCTTTTTAGTGGTGTAGTCGCCGGGATCTCCCACTATGGTAATTGCGTCGGGGTTCCCACAGTTGGTGGTGAAGTTTACTTTGACCCTGCTTATTCTGGCAATCCTCTTGTAAACGTTATGGCATTGGGATTGATGGAAACGCCAGAAATTGTGAAATCTGGTGCATCTGGGATAGGTAACCCAGTGCTGTACGTCGGTTCTACCACGGGACGTGATGGCATGGGTGGTGCTAGTTTCGCTAGTGCAGAACTGAGTGATGAGTCTGTAGACGACCGCCCCGCAGTACAGGTTGGAGATCCATTCTTAGAGAAGTCACTGATTGAGGCTTGCTTGGAGGCGTTTAACACGGGTGCTGTTGTCGCCGCACAAGATATGGGCGCGGCTGGGATCACCTGTTCTACCTCAGAAATGGCAGCCAAAGGTGGTGTCGGTATTGAATTTGATTTAGATAAGATTCCTGTCAGGGAAGCGGGAATGGTTCCTTATGAATACCTGCTTTCGGAGTCTCAAGAACGGATGCTGTTTGTTGCCCAAAAGGGACGCGAACAAGAGTTGATTGATATTTTCCATCGTTGGGGATTGCAGGCAGTAGTTGCAGGTACTGTGATTTCCGAACCTATTGTCAGGATTTTATTTCAAGGAAACGTCGCCGCAGAAATTCCGGCTCATGCTTTAGCAGAAAATACGCCACTGTATCTTCGGGAAGTGTTGGCAGAACCACCAGAATATGCACGCAAAGCTTGGGAATGGACGGTTGAGTCTTTACCTCCATGTACGGTGGCTGGCATTGAAATTCAGTCTGGGTGGCAAAGTTGGAATGATATCTTACTGACTTTACTGGATGTACCCACAATTGCTTCTAAACGTTGGGTATACCGTCAATATGACCATCAGGTGCAGAATAACACTATCTTGTTACCAGGTGGTGCAGATGCTGCTGTTATCCGCTTGCGTCCCCAAGAGGAGAGGGGGAGTGAGGGAGAGAGGGACAGAGGGAGGATTTCCAATCCCCAATCCCCAATCTTCAATTCCCAAAGTGGCGTAGCGGCTACAGTAGATTGCAATCCTCGCTATGTTTACCTCGATCCCTATGAGGGGGCTAAGGCAGTTGTGGCTGAAGCTGCACGCAATCTGAGTTGTGTGGGGGCAGAACCTTTAGCTGTAACTGATAACCTGAATTTTGGCAGCCCGGAAAAGCCCATTGGTTACTGGCAATTATCAGAAGCTTGTCGCGGCTTAGCTGAAGGTTGTCGCGAACTGGCAACTCCCGTGACAGGTGGTAATGTCTCTCTCTACAACGAAACTATTGATTCTGAAGGCAATCCACAACCAATCTATCCCACTCCCGTTGTGGGTATGGTGGGATTGATTCCCGAACTCACCAAAATTTGCGGTCAAGCTTGGCAAGCCCAAGGGGATGTGATTTATCTTTTGGGATTACCTATAGAATCTCAAATTGAGTTGGGTGCTTCGGAATATCTAGCAACTATCCACGGTACTGTAGCAGGAAAACCACCGCGAGTTGATTTTGAATTGGAACGTCTTGTACAACAGGTTTGCCGCGAGGGAATTCGTCAAGGTTGGATACGTTCGGCTCATGATTGTGCTGAGGGTGGAATTGCTGTTACCCTGGCTGAATGCTGTATTGCAGCTAAACTAGGTGCAGAAATTAAGTTTCAGTTACCAGCAAATCTACAGGTAAGCGGAATGCCTGTGCGGCGTTGGGATGAGGTTCTTTTTGGTGAGGGCGGTGCGCGAATTGTAGTTTCTGTTGCATTAGAACATCAAGAAACCTGGGAAACTTTCTTAGGGGAACAAGTTGCTAATTACTGGCAAAAAATTGGCAAGGTTGGAAAATCCGAAACAGGTTTGCGGGTTTTAACATCTGATGACCAAACTTTAGTCAGCGTTAGCATAGATGATGTGAGCGATCGCTATTTCAATGCGATTGAAAGGCGTCTAACCATCCAAAACACCTCCAGCTAGGAAAGTTAAGAGTCAGAATTGGTGGGCAATCACTGCGTTACTAAATTAGAGCAAGCAGGGTTAAGGAATTAAAATCATACTCCTAACGTTTTTATTTCCCACTTCATAACGAATCAAACTATTGGCGTTCCTGAGAAGGACTGCGATACTGTTTTAATGGATGGTTAAGAGTTTTTTAAGGCTTTCTAAGACTATCCTTTTGCATATCCCCAATGATTTAACACCCCCATCAGGAGCAAAGCTACCATGATCCCCAACCATCCTGCCTCTCCAAGCGACCATCCAAATTCACTGAAGAACCCGATGAATAACGAAGAAAACCGCCCAGATAAGCAAGAAGAAGCTTGTGGTGTTTTTGGTGTTTACGCACCCGGACAAGACGTTGCTAAACTAGCCTACTTTGGATTGTATGCTCTCCAACATCGGGGTCAAGAATCGGCTGGGATTGCCACCTTTGAAGGCGAACAAGTCCATCTTTACAAAGATATGGGGTTGGTCTCTCAAGTCTTTAACGAATCCGTGTTGGAAAACTTGTTGGGAAGTATAGCTGTCGGTCATACTCGCTATTCCACAACGGGTTCTAGCCGCAAAGTGAATGCTCAACCTGCTGTTGTAGAAACCCGCTTGGGTTATTTGGCATTAGCACATAATGGAAATTTAGTCAATACCGCACAACTGCGTGAGGAATTGGTTGAGAAAAACTGCAATCTCGTGACCACAACAGACTCAGAAATGATTGCTTTTGCGATCGCAGAAGAAGTCAATGCCGGTCAAAATTGGTTGGAAGGTGCAATTCGAGCTTTTCACCGCTGCGAAGGAGCTTTTAGTTTGGTGATTGGGACGAGCAAGGGGATTATGGGTGTTCGTGACCCCAACGGCATTCGTCCCCTTGTGATTGGTACCCTGGAGGAGAACCCAGTTAAGTACGTTCTTGCCTCTGAAACTTGTGGTTTAGATATTATTGGTGCTGAATACCTGCGCGAGGTAGAACCAGGAGAGGTTGTTTGGATTGATGACCAAGGTTTGACGTCTTTTCAGTGGGCTCAACAACCCCAGCGCAAGCTGTGTATTTTTGAGATGATTTATTTTGCCCGCCCTGATAGCGTCATGTACAACGAAAGTCTGTACAGCTATAGAATGCGTTTGGGACGGCGACTGGCTCAAGAGTCTCCTATGGAAGCCGATTTGGTGATGGGTGTTCCTGATTCCGGTATTCCTGCTGCTATTGGCTTTTCCCAAGTTTCTAATATTCCCTACGCGGAAGGGCTGATTAAAAATCGCTATGTAGGACGTACCTTTATCCAGCCCACACAGAGTATGCGGGAATCCGGTATCCGCATGAAACTGAATCCCCTTAAAGATGTGCTGTACGGCAAACGCGTGGTTATTATTGATGACTCCATTGTTAGGGGAACCACAAGCCGCAAACTTGTGAAAGCTTTGCGTGATGCTGGTGCATTGGAAGTGCATATGCGAATTTCTTCTCCCCCAGTCACTCACCCCTGCTTCTACGGCATTGATACTGATACTCAAGACCAGCTGATTGCTGCTACCAAGTCGGTGGCAGAAATTGGCAAGCAGTTGGAGGTAGATTCCCTTGCCTATCTCAGTTGGCATGGAATGATAGAAGCAACGCGAGAAGAATCTGGTAGCTTCTGTTCTGCCTGCTTTACCGGAGAGTACCCTGTTCCCGTTCCCGAAGGTCTCAAGCGTTCTAAGTTAATGTTAGAAAAAGCACCTGTGTAGGGCTTGAAATTGTTGTGTTTTGAACCTCAATCTGTAGCGGACGAAGGGAAATAAAACTTGTATTTTTGTCAGGTGCGTTGAGCTTACGCTAACGCACCATCATTTTACGTGAGAAAATCTATTGTTTTGACATACATTAGAAATCAAGAAAAGCCGCTCCTTTAGGACGGGGCTTGCATCCCATTCTTTTGGTCACAACTCATGACCGAATAACAAGGGGATTATTAAGGGTGTACTATCTTGGCACAGCCATGCAGGTATTTCAATAGGGGAATGAACTGGGCGGGCAAGTTATTTTTGTCAAAAATGAATTCGTGGACTGTGTTATCAATTTCTACCTTGATTTCGTAAGTCAGCATATCTGCTGCCTCACGAGTTAACGACTGGAGTTCTTGGGAGCGCAATAACCCACTTCGATCTACAAGCGATTGTAAGCGCTCGGCTTCTTCTTGACTCATGGTGCTCGTATCGAGAGCGCAACCCTTGACTAAACCCGTATACGATCCAGATTCGTAAAAAGCTAGCCTCATAAGATGACAACCTTAGCTCAAGAGTAATTTCTATTGAAGTTTCATTTTAGATTTATGTCAAAAAGATAGACCGAACACAATTTTATAAGTACTTAAAAACCGCCAGAGATTATTATACCATATTCGGGCGGTTTTTAGGTCGTGGTGGCAGGCGTAGCTGCACTGTTCACACTGGGAGTCCAACCGCATCCCAGGCTTCTTTAACAGCCTGTTGCTCAAGACTATTGCTGCCAAACAAAATGCCTGCGATCGCTTTGCTTTGTTCTGCTGCGTCTTTCATCTTGCTCTTCCTGTTCAAAGCGAGCAAAGTCTTGTACCAGATTGGCCCTGCTTTTTCCCAGGCATAGCCCCCGATCTTTGTTGCCGCTAGATAAAAGGCGTGGTTCGGGATACCTGAATTGATATGAACTCCCATTCTGTCACGAGATCCTGTGTACAGATTTTTGTAGTGTTTGGGTTGGGGATCTGTGCCGAAATCTGGATCGTTTTCGTAGGCTTTCTCTGCCTTAAGGGTACGGATACCCTTAATTTTTGCTCCAGGTCCGAGTATCTCATTGCCTATGTACCAGTCAGCCTCATCGACAGTTTGCTGATTTTTCCATTGAGTCACTAAGCTACCCATAACATCGGCAAAACTTTCATTAAGCGCACCAGACTCGAAAAAATATTCTAAATTGCTGGTGAAACTAACTACACCATGAGTTAGTTCGTGGCCCACAACGTCAAGTGACTTGGTAAACCTAGTAAATAAATTCCCATCGCCATCCCCATAGGCCATCTGTTGACCATTGAAAAAAGCGTTGGACATGGGTCCGCCAAGGGTATCACCAACATGGACGCTTGAACGCAAGGGAAATCCAGCATCGTCTAGTGAATCCCTATCGAAAACCTCCTTGTAAAAATCATAAACATCACCAGAGTTATCGTATGCTTCATTCACTGCTTCATCTCGGCTGGGCAAATCGCCTTCTTTACGCACCAGTTGACCGGGTAGAGGGTCACTATCCCCTTTCATATCGAATATATACCGCTCTTTTCCAGCAATCAGCCCCGCTAAAGAAGTCACTGCTGGTAACGTACCGAGAAGTCGGCGAGTTGTACGGTACTCATTTCCAAGTGATGCAAGTGCTATCTGACGAACTCCAGGATTGTCAGAATCTTTTAGGTTTTCAGCAATGTAGGGCGGGACGAAGCAGCACAGAGGGTTGTGACATAAATGCATAATATTTATTCATCCGTTTTTTGTGAAACTGTTTTTTGTTGTTACTTTTTCGGCAGGTATTGAAGATTTATATTTATTATTTATCCACTTCATAATTTATTTTGATATTACCCCTATGGGTACTATTAAAGGTCTCGCCGAGATACGAATCGGAAAGTCTCAAAGATTGGAAACTTTACCTCACAAGACAACTTTATGAACGAGCTATGAAAGGCAAGATCTCCTCAATTTGTTTCGATTTATTAAGTTAGCTGATGGCACTTACCAGAGGAACTCAAAGAAAGTTTTTTGGAAGAATTTAAGCGGTATTAACAGGAGAAACATATGCTATATATTACGAATTTAGAACAAATGTTAATTAATAAAGGCATTCAACACCCAACCTACGAACCGTATTGAAACCTAGGCTGAGAGTGTTGAGGAGTTGTTAAGGTTTTTAACCGTGCTGTAAAAATTCAATCTTAGGTATTAATGGATCGGAAACAATACCTACCCCGTTAAAACTCCAACGTTGGAGCAAACCTCTTAGTTGAGAACCAGGGATAGATTCTACAGAAAAGCGGTTTGCTACTTCTCCTGCATGGGTATTGAGGTAGCTCATAGCATCAAAGTTTTCGCGAAATAACAGTAGGTAAGTTGAAGCATTATCAGGATTGGGACGTGCCGCCAGATAGCGACCGTCTGCTTTTGACCTTACCAAGTAAAAAATTTCGGAAAACATAGATGGATAGTGGATATGTGGATAGTGGATAGTGGTTAAGAGCTTTTTGATAATTCACTACTAACCACTAACTACTTATTAATTTAGATTTTCCAAGCGAATGCGGGGGTCAGCGACTTTGAGGAGCAAATCTGCTATTAAATTGCCAATACTCAGCAAGACAGCACTCATCACCAAACTTGCCATCACCAGATATAAATCTTGAGCTTGCACTGCTAGTAAGGTTAACCTTCCCAAACCAGGCCAACTGAAGAAATATTCGGCAATGAACGCACCGCCCAGTAAACCCGCTAGTTCAAAACCCAGTATCGTAATTAAGGGGTTTATGGCGTTTCGGAGGGCGTGAACGTAAATCACGCGGTTTTCGGGTAAGCCTTTTGCACGGGCTGTTTGAATGTAATCTTGTCGCAGTACATCCAACAACTCGCCCCGCATGATACGTTGCAAGCCAGCAAAGCTAGTGATACTTAAGGCAATGGTTGGTAAAATCATGTGCCAAACTATGTCTAGCATTTTACCAAACCATGTCAGTTCACTGTGATTGATGCTAGTCATACCACCCACGGGAAACAAAGGTGAGGTGTATTGAGCGAAAATAAGTAGAAACAAGGCGGTTACAAAGCTGGGCAAACCTTGCCCGATGTAGGTTACCACCTGAAAAAGGCGGTCAACCCACTGATTTTGTTTGACCGCAGCAATGATACCTAAGGGGATGGCGATCGCCCAAGTTACAATGAGGGAAGAGATTGCTAGTAGCAAAGTTGCTGGTATTCGTTCCCATAAAAGTGATGCTACCGAGCGTTGGTAAACAAAGCTTGTACCAAAATCTCCTTGGGTCACGATTCGCCACAGCCAACGTCCAAATTGCTCTGGCCAAGACTTATCTAGACTGTCGCAATGATTCGTTTAATGCTCAAACAGCTTGTGTAACTCTCATAACTTTCTTAGAACTTTTCAGACATCCTCTTAGGAGAGGGTTAATGATGCCTAAGGTTTTGGTAGCTCAGAAGCGGTAGGGCTAAGAATCATCAACTGCTCACCACTACCTTCTCGAACAGCCAAAACCAGAGGACGCCTAGAAGAGTTTGCATTTTGAGGTAGCGCCTGGAAGATATAGAGCCAGCCAGCACGATTAATTAATAGACGCCAGACTACAGGTTTTTTTGGATCAGTGGTGTCGTTAACTTCTAGTCCTTGAAGTTTTTCAAACAATCCAATATCCCCAATAACACGAGTCTTTTTCAAGCTAGGATCAAGGGTTATATCCTGGGGACTCCGCCCAAGACCCAAATTTTTATCAGAGCTGACCAAAGTGATGACAGGTAGGGCAGATGTCTCATTTACTGCAGCTTGTCGAGCATCTTCAAGACCTTGCCACCGGGCTATCCAGAAGAGGATCGTTAAAATCCAGGCTACAACAATTAGATCTCTAAGCAGGGATGGGAGGAAAATTTGAACAACTGCTCTCAGCTTACGGATGATCCATAATCTGTGGAATCTCTGGACAAAGCCAGCAAATCGAGACTTTAAGCTATTCGAGTTGCTGATTGCTTGAGTATTTATGGGTTGCTGAACTAGCCATAAAGTAGCTCTAATCAAAAAAACTGTAAAAGTTATAGCTAACATAGCCCTCAAAAATACCCAGATGTTTCCTAGAAATACCTGGATAGGAACAAAGAAAAATGACTGTACAGGCAGATCAAGCGCTATCAATTCTAGCCGGAAGAAGCCAAAATAAGCCCAGCGATAAATCCAGCCTGTGAAGTAGAGAGCAATACTCAGCAGTCCAACCAGACCGGCGAAAGATCCCAGGATTATAGGTTCACTAGTAGATTGAGGAGTTTCAGACACGCGATTTTCTATTCTCTAAAGAGTGACTTAACTATACTTTTGCAGAAATTGACCCAGAAATTAAACTCCTGGGCTAATTATCAAAAAGTTGCAAGTGTCGCTTTAAGCCGCTAAACGAAGAATCTGGTCTAACTCACGTGAGGTGACGGCAAGTCGGCTTCAAAAGCGGACTTTTGGGAGAGCACCTGAGCAATGGTAAAATGTTGTAGTCCTGTACGAAGGCGGGAACAACTGAACAGCGAACACGAAGCCGAAACTTTTGTCATCCAATGGGGTTTTATTTCTTGGATTTGGAATAAAATACACAATAAGCAAGACAAGCTAATTGAACAAATCGGTCAATAGCTATTCCTAAATAACACTGATAATCACCCAAACCAAAGTGTTGTTTTAAATCTCTAATGGCTAACTCAATGGAGAAAAGGGAGCCGTAAATTTCAATGATTTGGAAGCCATTTTTGTGCATTTAGTGTATTTTTATTGCCTTGCAAAGGTTTGAGGCTTGTTTTGACCTCAAAAATGTTTAAGTCCCATTAGTTCCTCTAAAAATGTTGAGTAACGTGGAGCAGTATTAAAAATATGAAAGTCTTTTTTAAGGTACTAGCTGTTTCATTCTTAACCTCTTTTATACTTAATGTAGTCTACTACACTCTAGGTTCTGCCAAAGAAATTTCAGTAGTGCATCCAAAAAACGCAGATCAGGCAGAAATTCAATCTTTTGCCGTGACTTTTCCCCCTGTAGCAAGGGTCATGCTGAAAGAAGGTGGGTCTAGGTCTGGTCGGTTAACTGCTATTGATTCACAGAAGCAACAGTTAACAATTGCACAGGGGGGAAAGTCTCACTCCATAGCTATTTCTCAGATTGAAAAGGTGAAGTTTCAGCAAGGTGATCCAACGGTTCCAGGAGGAAATGATCTACCTCCTATTCGTGGTGAGCAAAGAACTTGGACTGGAATTTTGCTCAGTAACATCAGAATAAAGGATGTCAACAAAGGACGTGCTGAAGTCATTTTCCCACCTGGAATAAGCGTTTCAACCAGAGGAGGAAAACTGAGTTTGTATGTAGTTCAAGAAGTGTTGTTTGAATCTGATGGTAAAGTAACTATACAGATCCTTATTGTTAATTAGTGATTTAATAAACGATAATGCCCCAATAAATCTGTAGCTATGCGTCTTTAAAAAGTTGTTTTGTTATTCAGATGAAAACTAAAGTTGTACCTCTAATAGCATTTTTAATGATTGCTTTGATCTCATTACCTTTTTATTTTCCAGTATGGCTCTTCACATCTCATGCTTTGGCACAATCTTCTGAAGCCCGAAAAACAGAAGCAGATTACCTGTTAAAGCAGGGAAATAGACAATTCAAACAAGGTCAATTTAAGACTGCTCTGCAATTTTTTCAATTAGCTCTAGCTGCTTATAAAGAAATTAAAGACAAAAAAGGAGAAGGAGAAACATTAAAAAATATTGGTAATATTTACTATGCTCTAGGAGATTATAAAAAAGCAATTGATTATCAGCAAGAAACCCTAGCTGTTGCTAGAGAAATAAGAGATCGCGAATTAGAGGCAAGAGCGCTGAATAATCTAGGTATTTCTTATCAAGGACTAGGAAATACTGCTCAACCAAGTGAGTTTTTCTTACAGGCTTTAATGATTGCCCAAGAAATCTCTAACCGTGAGTTGAAGTGGAAGAGCCTTTACAATTTAGGGCGTTTAGCCACCGTTGCAAAAGACTATACCAAAGCGATTCCATTCCTTCAACAGGCTTTAGGCATTGTGCAGACAATTCGGGATCGCAAAGGAGAAGGAGCTGTTCTAGAGGAATTGGAACTCGTTTATGACTCACTGGGGGACAATGCCAAAGCAATTGAGTACTACCAGCAACATTTGGTAATTGCACGAGAATTTCGCGCTCGCTCGCTCGAAGGACAAATCTTAGCCAAGATAGGTAGCGCTTTCTTCTTTCTCAAGAAAAATGCTAAAGCGATTGAATATCATCAACAAAGCTTAGTAATTGCACGTGAACTTAAGGATCGAATATTAGAAGTGAGAGTATTAGGAAGTTTAGGAGCAACTTACTTGGCCCTAAAAGACTCAAACAAAGCAATTGACTACCTTCAGCAACAACTAACTATTTCGCAAGGATTAGATGATAACCCTGGGAAAAGTTCCGCTCTATTAGGTTTAGGATCTGCTTACTATCTTCTAAAAAACTATAGCAAGTCCGCTGAATACTATCAACAGTTTTTGTTGCTAGCACGTAAACTTCAAAACCATCAGGGAGAGGCTGTTGCTCTTGATAACCTGGGTAATGCTTACCGAGAATTAGGAAACTATACTAAAGCAATTGAATATTTTAAGCTGCGACTATTAATTGCCCAGAAGGTTCAGGACCATCGTGCAGAAGTAAAAACCCTTGGAAAATTGGGAAATATCTATCTTCAACTAAGAGACTACAACAAGGCAAGCAACTATTTTAAACAAAGTCTGCCTATTCTAAATAAGGTTGATGATCAAAGACTGGAAGCTTATATTTTTGGAGGTTTAGGAGAAACTTATTACTCACTTAGAGATTATGAGCAAGCAATTAATTATCTTAATCAGAGTCTCTCAATTATTCAAGGAAACGAAAATTATCAGATAATAACTAGAATTATAAGTATTTTGGGGAACACCTATCTGGCCTTAAACAATTACGACAAAGCAATAAACTATTATCAACAATGGCTTGATCTTACACTTAGCGTTAAAGATAGATTAATGGAGCAGAGCGCTCTAAACAATTTAGGAATTGCTTATAGTGATTCAGGTAATTATGCTAAAGCAATTAAAATCCTTAAACAGAGTATCGCCATATCTCAGGAACTTAAAAATCCCAGTGCTGAAGGACAAGCTAATGGAAGTTTAGGAATTGTTTATGACAAATTAGGTGACTATGACAAAGCCTTTGAGTTTCATCAACGTTATTTGACAATTGCACGTAATTTGAAGAACCGCAAAATGGAAGGCAATGCGCTAAATAATTTGGGTACTACCTTCCAAACGCTCCAAGAGTATGAAAAAGCGATCGCTTATCTTCAAAGCAGTTTAGAAATTGCTCGTAAACTCAATGACCTCGATTTACAGGGCAAAGCTTTAGGAAACTTGGGTAACAATTACTATAGGCTCACCAACTATAATAAATCAATTGAATATTATCAGCAGAGTCTATCTATTGCCCGTAACCTCAAAGATCGTCAAGGCGAAGGAATATCTCTAGGAAATCTAGGTGTTGCCTATGGTGAGTTAGAGAATTATGACTTGTCCATCAGCTATATACAGCAGCAATTGGCGATTGCAAGAGAGATAAAAGACCTTCCACTAGAAGGGCAGGCTTTAAATAATTTTGGTAGTATTTTATTTCGCTTTAATAAGCTTACGGAGGCGGAGAGAGCACTACGCAAGGGATTGCAAGTTTGGGAGTCCCTTAGGAAACAATTAGGAGATAACGATACCTACAAAGTGTCCATTTTTGACGACCAGATTCGTACCTATCGTTTACTACAAAAGGTTTTAGTTCTTCAAGATAAACCTGCTGCTGCTCTAGAAGTTGCTGAACAAAGTCGTGCTCAAGCCTTGCTAGAGCTTTTAGCTACACGTTTCACCTCTCGGCAGACTACTCAACCCAATACATCCTCAATAAAATTTGAACAAATTCAACGAATTGCTAGAGAGCAAAATGCCACACTTATTGAATACTCAATTATTTATGAAGATTTTATAACTCAAGGTAGACAGAAAGGAAAGCAATCAAAGCTTTTCATATGGGTGGTGAGTCCTAAAGGTGATGTGCAATTGCGCCAGGTAGACCTTAAGTCTCTTCAACAAGGTCTTCATCCTTTAGAGGAACTTGTCATACAAGCTCATCTCTCTATTAAGGAATCTTTAATTACTGGCAGTGACGTAAATGTAGATGGGTTACGTCAACTTCATCGAATACTTATTCAACCAATCTCCGACCTTCTACCCAAAGACTCAAACTCTCATATCGTTCTTATTCCACAGGAAGATTTATTTTTAGTTCCCTTTCCAGCCCTTGTGGATAAAGATGGAAAATACCTAATTGATAAACACACTATTCGCACTGCTCCTTCGATTCAAGTTTTAGGTACAACCCATCAAAGACGACAGCAAATTTCTAGATCAGCCAAAGACATAGTGGTAGTTGGTAATCCTACCATGCCTAAGATATCCTGGGTCCCTGGTGAACCTCCTGAACAGTTAGTTCAACTACCAGGCACACAAACAGAAGCTGAGAAAATTGCTCATATGTTCAACGCCGAAGCAATTACTGGTAGTCAAGCAATAAAAACTGTCATCCTCAAAAGGCTACCAAAAGCAAGAATTATTCACTTGGCAACTCACAGTATTTTGGATGACATGCAAGGACTACAAAGTACCATAGCCTTAGCTCCATCTGCTAATGACAGCGGTTTGCTAACTGCTGAAGAAATTCTAAACATGGGGCATCAGGCAGATACCAGACTCAATGCTGAGTTAGTTGTTCTAAGTGCCTGTGCAACTGGAAGTGGGAGGCTTACAGGGGATGGAGTTATTGGACTTTCTCGTTCTTTACTAGCAGCCGGTGCTCCCAGCGTAGTGATTTCTTTGTGGTCTATCTTCGATAGTTCCCCAACCTATCTAATGACTGAATTTTACAAAAATCTTGAACGCCAGCCTGAAAAGGAGCGAGATCAAGCTAAGGCGTTACGTCAAGCAATGTTGGATACTAAGGCTCAATATCCTCAGCCTGGGCACTGGGCTGCATTTACTCTCATTGGTGAAGCCAAATAAAGGGTTTGTCCACTTCTGGTGATGCGGTCAAGTAAGGAATTGTTCAGGAGAGCGTTAAACTTAAATATAATGGTATTGTAAAAACACAATCGCTTATGGGAGCAAAACCGTTTTATTTAGAAGTTGGGTTTGTTGAAAATCCAGACGGTTCAAGTGAAATGGTACTGACTGAGTCAGCAGCACAAGAATTTATAGAAAACCAGCAGTTGCGACGGCAGGGACTTGATTAGAAGGAGATTATATATCAGAAACAGATAGCTTGCATATTGATGCAGAGCATATCAAAAAATGGCAGCGTTTAGATGAACTTGATAGTAGTGCTATTTCAGGACAGCCAATAATGGCACAACAATTTCAAGCGTATTGTGCGTCAATTAAAAACGGTACTTACCTACAAGAAGATTTGCAAGCCGTTCAAAAGCAGAAACAAAAGCTGCTGCAAACACTGAGTCTCCTTGAAGAAATTGAAAGTACCCTGCGATCGGAAATCGCTCGGAAAAATCAATCTTATTGAAGATGATTTTTTTATGGAATTACAAAAACACGAGAAGCAGGTTAAATCAATTATCGAGCGAGCTCGTTCCGAAAGTTTTAATGATAACGAACTCGTTATATATGATGATTTTCTTTCTGAGACCGGAGTAAAAAACCCTGCGGAAATGACTAGTGTTGATGTCGATGCTTTTCTCAAATATCTATATAGTTCTAATGCATCTAATGAATTTGTTGCTAACGTAGTTAATCGGCTTGCACAAGTTGCACCAGCTGAGATTGTTAACTTGGTTCTTCTAAGCGATCGCGGTGGTGATGGTGTTCTGTTGTATCAGGAATTGCGCCTTGGGACAAGGGCTACCGAATTTGACACTCCGGCGGAAATAGCTGCAGCGAGACAACAGCAATACCAATTCTCTCCGACTCATAATAATGATATGGATTTGTAGCATCCCCACCTCTCCCGCCTCCCCTACCTTGTCTCTACTTGTCTGTGACTTCTTTTGCTAATTGTTGAAGTTCGTTGAGCAGTTGCTGTAGTTGCTGACGTTTGTTAGGGTCGTCCCAAATCGCAGATGAGTTCAAGATTTTAGAGATTTGAGTAAATTGTTGTTTCAAGGAAATTTCTTTTGGCTGACTTGATTGAGTCTTCTCTTGAATCGCTACACGAATTTGACTGAGCGACCATTTTTCTGCAATTGCCCGGTTTAAAAGCTCCTCCAGTAAATCTGGGTCTTTAATTCGGGCAAGTGCTCTCGCCTTTGTATACTCAATTCTTCCGGCTCGAAGTGCTTCTAGGATGGGGGTAGGTAGGTTGAGTAAAGGCAAGCGATGAGAAGCAAAGGATTCCCAACTCATTTTCCCCACGGTGCGAAAGACGGATTCAACGACATTGAGCGTTTCTTCATTTCCGACAACGTTGTTGGAACTTTGTTTGGCTAGGCGATGTAGGAGTTGAGAAACTTCTGTGGAAGGAATATCCAGCTGATTCGCTAATAAGTTGATGATTCCTTCTGTTTCTTCTACTGGATTGAGGTCTTCTCGCTGCAAATTTTCAATCAGCGCCAGTTCCATCGCCTGCACAGCGGTCATTTCCCTAACGACCACGGGAATTTCACGAAGTCCTATTTCCTTTGCTGCCCGATAACGGCGCTCTCCTGCGACTAACTCGTAGGACTTGTCCGATATTGGGCGAACTAGTAATGGTTCGAGTATCCCATAAGTTCTAATTGACTCGGTTAACTGCTGCAATTTCTCCGGGTCAAAGTAGCGGCGGGGTTGTTGAGTTGGTAGTTGAATGCTTGATATGTTAACGGTTATAGAATTTTCCTGCTCTCTTCGAGCCAATTCAGTTGGACTAAAAATGCTTGCTGCCGAGTCAGCTTTGAAAGGATTGTTGCCGAGACCTCGTTTAGACATAAAAACTCATCACTCCTTGAGACTTTTCCGACAACGTTGTCGTAACCAAATGTGACTGAAAATTAGGGGCTGTGGTTCTCAGAAGTATTTTAAATGCGTTTTAGCACTTCATTCATCAAGTCTTTGTATGCTTTTGCTCCTACGCCTTTTGGATCGTGTTCAAAAATCGATACCCCAAAACTGGGAGCTTCTGAAATACGTACAGTTGTGGGGATGACTGTTTTGAACATCCGTTCGGGAAAATGCTCTTGTAAAGATGCCAACACATCTTTACTGATTTTCTGCCGTCCGTCAAATTTAGTGGCAAGTACACCCAAAACATTCACTTGATGGTCTAAAAAATTCTTCACCAGATTAAAGGCATATTCTACCCCTTGAACTCCTAATAGCCCAACATAGCTCATATCCACAGGGACAATAACACCATCACTTGCTTTGAGCGCGTTAATTGAGAAGACACCAATGTTAGGCGGGCAATCAATCAGAGTGAATTCGTACTCACTGTCAATTTCATTTAACATTCGCTTCAGCAGATTCTCTCGCCCTGGTAATCCAGAAATTTGTAGTTCCTCAACCGCAAGCATTATATTCGATGGCAAGACATCAAATTGGGGAGAGCATACCTTTGCGATCGCTTGCTTGAAGCGTTGCTTTCGCTCAATTGGCGAATCACTCTGAAGGACATCTTTCAGTTGAGTCTCTAGTTTCCAAATTTCGATACCAAGAGAAGCCCCAGAGGTTCCTTGGGGATCGATATCAACTAACAAAACTTTCTTTTTCTTAAATCGGGAAATGCCATCCGCCAGATTAGTTGCAGTAGCAGATTTGCCCACTCCTCCCTTCATATTAAAAATTGCAATCTTGTAAGCCATACATCCAGTCGCCGCAACTAAATTGATTATGTTGGGTACTAAGTACTGGGGATTGGAGACTGGGCAAGAAATTTCTTCCCTTACCCAATGCCCAGTCGCCAATCTCCAATACCCAATCCCCTTTACAAGGAAGGTTATCAAAATTTACCACCAAAGTTATGTTAATTTATGGAAACAACCGTAGATTAAGTTGTTCAATCAATTTGGGGTATAAATAGGGGCTAAGCGTATCCCACGCGCTTTTTTAAAAAATTAACCCCTATACAGGGTATAAATAGGTGGTTCTTAGGGTATAATTAATGCATAAAGTTATTATACCCCATATGACCCCTATAAAGAATATTCACGCGAATCAAAAAATTTTTTGTGCCGGTTTCGATAATGGGTATGGCAGCGTCAAACTGTTAGTCGATGGTTTTGATGTCGTGCGAATCCCCAGTTACATCTCAAAGGAGGAGATGGAAGATGTCCCCGGTCGTGTGGTTTATAACGGTAATGCCTATACTGTTGGTGAGTCAGCTTTTCGCACCGGTTACTACTTCGAGCGAAACACCGATAGCAATATCAACAAAGTCAACAACGCCCTCATAACCTTGCTGGGAGCATTAGCGCATCTACCACACCGTAAGACTTGGCACTTGAAGCTAGTGGTGAGTTTGCATGATATTGGTTTATCCTCAGAGTTGTGTCAAATCCTCAACGGTGAATACCAACCTTTATTAGCGGGTAAGCTATCTGATGTGAAGGTGGAAGTTCTCAAAGTTGTACCTGAAGGTATGGGTGCTCTGTTTGGAAGAAAGCTCCCCAAAAGGTTAACAGTGGTAGATTTTGGAAATGGGACAACACTTTATTCTCGTTACTTTCAAGGGAAAAGAGAAGTCCATACCCCCTATGCTGCGGGAGTAGAAGTTCTTATCGGTGAAATTGCCAAGAAGATGAAACCTCTCAATGGTGGGAAGCTTGGGGACGTATCGAAAATTCGCTTTTGTCTAGAAATGGGACATACCAAGTACAGCCGTGATATTGATATCAAAGATGTTTACACTGCGTGTTTGAAGGACTGGTATGAAAGCTATCTGAAAAACCCAGTCAATCTCGCCCTAGAGGCAAAACATCAGGGAGATGACATTTGGGCGATCGGCGGCGGTTGCTTGCTTCCCGGTTTTAAAAAACTGCTTACACAGAACGGGTTTGAAATTCTCGACAACCCAGTAGAGGCTAATTCCTATGGACTTCTACAAATGGCTAAAACTATTGTCAGTTCTTCCTCTAGTAACACCTCTCCTGAAGACAAGTAGCCAAGAGCGAACTTTCCTACACAAAAATCTCTTCCTCCACACCCCACACCCCTTTTCAAATGGTTTCTCAACACGACAAAACTCCAGAAAAAGTCCGAATCAAAGACAGCTATCGCGAGCGTATCTTTGCAGAATCGCAACGATTGGGTAAAAGTTATCTAGAGACGCTTTACTTTATAATAGATTGCTACTTTGCCTTTAAGCAGGGTGTGTTACCAGTACAGTCTGCGGTACCTAACCCCTATACAACCCCCACAGAACAAAATCCGCCTCTTGTGGATGAGTCAGCTTATACCCCACGTGGCCCCCAAGTTGAGTCTGAAGATGGTGAAGAAACTTTTACCCTTGATTGGGAATTGTGAGGTGATAAGAGTATTATATGCGATCGCGCAAGGAAAGCATAGCGATCGCATTTCATTTTGGGTAGAATCTACTAGTTCTCCACTGCGCCTAAAGATTTGAGCGCGGCTCTCTCAGTTTTTGCTAAGCCTGTAACAAAAAGTCTCTAAAAGTATGTGGGTTGCGTGAAAGAATACGGGCATACCGAAAGGCGACACAGCAGTTTTTATATCAGATTATATAGGAATCGGTTTGATTTCTGAATGAGTTTTTAGGCTTTAAGCTTGCTTTATAAGCTTTTGAGCCTCAGTGTACCTTCAAAATTCAAATAGGAATCCCATATCCCTCTTTTAGCACTCTGGGAAAAGAAAAATAAGAGCTAGGTTGCTTACTTTTATCTGCAACCTAGCCCTTTTGTCGCTTCGTCAAAAATCCTATAGTGGCTTAAAAAGTTCTTGACAATTTTAAGAATTTTTTTATGAAAAGAATCCGGTGGATACTGCTACTATATATCTAACCTTAATAAGCGCGTAAGTGCTGCTTCTTTAAGTTTTCTAATTTCCAAGATTTCCAGTGCTGTCGAAAAGGTAGATATATTCAATATTTTCGCAAAACATATTTGCGTAATGTTTTGTAATTCCCGTAAATGCTTATTTAAGGATTTTAGGAGGAATTTAGAATAATTGGTATGCCAATAAGGCCAGATAATCAAAATACTATTAAGCAGAAGTATTGCTTTTCAAATAGTTAATATTTGATTGCAAAAGCAACTGTGAAATTCGGATAATTAATGAATTTTCTGTTAATTAAATGACTGAAAAATATCAAATAACCGAAAAAATAGTTGTAATAATTGAACTGAATTGCAGAAGAATGAGCGATATTTATTGTACTACTATCCAGTGCGGAAGGTAGTCAATATGCATTAAATGAACATGGTTGCAATAGTTGCAGAGTGATAAAGATATGCTCCAAAACCTAAACAAAAATAGCAATAATCAAGTAGCCGAGAAAGATAAAAGCTATTTTTCCCCACCTCCTGCGATATCACTACCAAAAGGGGGCGGGGCGATAAAGGGAATGGGTGAGAAATTTGCTGCTAACCCAGTCACTGGTACTGGCTCCATGACCGTTCCTATAGCTACCAGTCCTGGTCGCTCTGGATTTGGTCCGCAGCTTTCTTTATCTTATGATTCGGGAGCGGGGAATGGCGTATTTGGATTAGGCTGGAATTTATCACTACCTGAAATTACACGTAAAACAGACAAAGGCTTACCCCGCTATCGGGATAATGAAGAATCGGACATTTTTATTCTTTCTGGCGCAGAAGATTTAGTACCTGTACTTAAATCAGATGGTACATTTGATGAACCACCACCACGGAATGGATACCACATTCGCAGGTATCGTCCTCGGATTGAAGGATTGTTCGCCCGAATAGAATGCTGGACAAACGCGGAGGGAGAAACTCATTGGCGATCCATTTCTAAAGACAATATTACGACGATTTATGGTAAAACTGCCGAAAGTCGCATTTTCGATCCCAATGACCCAACACGTATTTTTAGTTGGTTAATTTGCGAGAGTTACGATGATAAAGGTAATGCCATCCACTATAAATACAAGGCAGAGAATTCTGAAGGAGTGGATACAGCACAGGTACACGAGCGTAACCGTACCTCAGAAAGCCGTTCAGCTAACCGTTACCT
Source organism: Scytonema sp. NUACC21 (assembly GCF_054684315.1). Taxonomy (NCBI): domain Bacteria; kingdom Bacillati; phylum Cyanobacteriota; class Cyanophyceae; order Nostocales; family Scytonemataceae; genus Scytonema; species Scytonema sp. NUACC21. Next base: position 118,383 of record NZ_BAAFZH010000083.1, read on the forward strand.
AAAGCGAATTCAATATGGGAATCGGATTTCCCAGCTAGTGCAGCCCAACCTGACAGAAGATTGGTTGTTTGAGGTGGTTTTTGACTACGGAGAACACCATCCGACCAATCCCAAACCAGACGATAATGGACAATGGTCAGTTCGTAATGACCCATTTTCCTCTTATCGGGCTGGTTTTGAAGTTCGCACGTATCGTATCTGCCAAAGGGTATTAATGTTTCATCATTTTCCAAATGAGGAAGATGTTGGACAGAATTGTTTAGTACGATCGCTAGACTTTGGCTACTCCTACTACGAACAAAATCCCACAGATAGTCGCAATCCTATATATTCATTATTACTTTCTGTAACGCAAACTGGTTACAAGCGAAATTCTAACGATGGTTATATCCAGAAATCTTTACCCCCGCTAGAGTTTACTTACAGTGAACCCAACATTGACGAAACAGTACGCGAAGTCGAGCCTAATAGCCTAGAAAATCTGCCTCAAGGTTTGGATGGTAGTCGATATCAGTGGGTAGATTTAGATGGAGAAGGATTGTCAGGAATATTGACAGAACAAGGGGATGGGTGGTTTTACAAACGTAATATCAGCCCGATTAACACTGTTAAAACTGATAACTCCGAGCATATAGAAGCGCGTTTTGCTCCGGTCGAATTGGTTGCCAGCAAACCTGCGATCGCTTTGAGTAACGGCGCACAGTTTCTTGACCTTGCTGGCGATGGTCAACTTGATGTGGTAGCTTTACGCAGTCCAACTCCTGGTTTTTATGAACGTACTCACGATGAAAATTGGGAATCCTTCATCACGTTTAAGTCTTTGCCCAACCTAGATTGGGATGACCCCAATTTGAAGTTTATTGACTTAGACGGTGATGGACACAGTGATATTCTGATTACAGAAGATAATTGTTTTGTTTGGTATTCATCTCTAGCTGAAGATGGCTTTGGTGCAGCACAACGAGTACATCAACCTTGGGATGAAGAGCAAGGGCCTCGTATTGTGTTTGCTGACAGCACCCAGTCAATTCACTTGGCAGATATGTCAGGGGATGGGTTGACGGATATTGTACGGATTCGTAATGGTGAGGTGTGTTACTGGCCTAATCTGGGCTATGGGCGGTTTGGGGCGAAGGTGACGATGGATAATGCCCCTTGGTTTGATGCACCGGATATCTTTAATCAACACCGGATTGTGTTAGCCGATATTGATGGTTCTGGAGCAACAGATATTCTTTACTTAAGTGGCAAAGGCGTTCAGGTTTATTTCAATCAGTCAGGTAACGGTTGGACAACAAAGCGAAACTTGAGACACTTCCCTGCAATTGACAATGTAGCTTCAGTCACCACAATAGATTTGTTAGGTAATGGAACTGCCTGCTTGGTGTGGTCTTCTCCTTTGCTTGGTAATGCTGGTCGCACCATGCAATATATTGACCTAATGGGTGGGCAAAAACCACATCTTTTAATTAAAACAGTAAATAATATGGGTGCAGAAACCGTTGTGCAGCTTTGCATAAGAGACGACATCAGCCATGACCGCTCTGTAGCCACAAATTTCATTTGAAGCCGAACTGAGGAAGCGAATCGCTCAACAGCAACAGCAATAAACCAAAACTTCCACTGTTTGCCACTTGAAACTAGCAGTGGAAGCTAATCACTCATGAACCTCCTTAGTTGAAGGCGAGTACCAAGTGACTCAGTTTAGAAGTGATGAGCGTCTCATCTCGCCAACATTTCCAGAATTAAATTTGACACCAGAGCAAATCTTTCAACCTACCTGATACCGCAAGTAACTTGTGGCGAACGCACTCCCGAGGAATTTGAAACTGAACTGCGGCTTCCCAAACATGGACGTGATGCCAATCTCATTGCCGACATCATTATAGTTCTATTAGATTACACTGGGTGCGAATACGGTGCATTTACCCCTGTTACAATGGAACTCCCAGAACAGAGCGGTATTGAACCTGATTATTGCTTCTATATTGATAATTGGCAGGCTATATCAGGCAAGTGGTACAGGTAAAATGAAAAAAGCCCTCATAAGCGAGAGCATTATATACTTCAAGCTAAAACTGGTAGTTTTTAAGGAAGCGCCAGTTTTTAGCTTTGTTGAAGTCTTTTAGTCAGTTCTACTTCAAGTTGTTCCGGCGATATTTCAATACGCCCTGGTGCAACAGCTAACAAATCCATATATTTGTGGAAAGCTTCAGTATCTTGAGGATTTTGCCGAACATATGCTAATAATTGTGCTCGTGTCATTTTGTCAAAATCGGGTTGTGTCATAGCTTTAGTCTTCCGTTTGGGTAAATCTCCATCTCTATTGTCTCTCCAACCAGTATAAATATGCGTTTGGTTCGTTCATCTAATCTAGTAACGTTCATTGGTTTGAGCAAATTACTAGCCATAACACATACTCGATACAGGGTTTTTAGTTGGTCTATTGTTGGTTCCATTTCAAGAAATTTTCAATCATAGCTCAATTCCTCCATCAAAATCATCTGGTTCATCAACATCGCGTCTGTTAAGGTTAATAAGTATCTTGAAAAATAGTTAGACTGAGAGCAATTGGATACAGACAGCGAAGAATATTTAAGACTCGTAACAAGAGTGTAATTTTTTCTCAATATTGATATTTAGAAGGGTCAAGTCCTTGCTACTGTGTTTTACAGATAATGATGTGGTTTTAAAGCTAGCATCGCATTCCACAAATACCAGATTAGATGCTCGACCTGGGGTACTTTGCGCCACAGACGAGGAATTTGAAGCTGAACTGCGGCGATCGAATCGCTCAACTGACCTCTGATACAATACCAAATCCCCACTTACTATGCGTAGGATTTAATTCCGTTTGTTGATAATTGGCAACGCTCATCAGTTATAGTACAATAGTACTAAATACTTCTAACTGATGGTGTAATATTAGTCCCATAATTTCTGCTATATATTTGCTTGCCAAAACTAAAGCAACTTTTAGCTCGTCATATATAGTGCCACTCTTGGTGCCACTATTATAGTGATAGTGTGTCATTCAAAGTTAAACGCAAGGAGTAAAAATTGAGAATCAGCGGAGGAAGACAATATGAGTCAGACCCGACAACAATGCCAACGCTGTATAAACGCTTGTCAAAAATTGGATTACCACAGAAATTTATCCAAGAAAAAGCTTTACCTGAGTGGTGGGACACTGAACTAGAAAGTGACCCTGTAGCTGTTCTCGAAGTAGCAGGACGTATTGCTAAGCGTTTGGGTCTAGATATGGCATCAGTTCTCGATCCTGATGCTCCTATTACTTTTAAGCAGGTAAGTAGCCCTAAATTCAAAAAAATGCAAAACACTGAAGAAAATCGATTGATTGTTGCTCAGGGGCTAGCAACTCGCGTGGCTGAGATGGTAGCTTATACCTGCAAAACACCTTTTACGGGGATAGATACAGACCCATCTCAAGTTCGCAAGTTAATCCTAAAAAATAAACCTTGGATCGACCTTGATGTCATTCTTCAATTTTGTTGGAGTATTGGATTTCCGGTAGTTCACTTTTGTGAATTTCCTACAAAGACTGTCAAAATGGATGGTATGGCAGCCATCATTAACAACCATCCAGTAATTGTCGTAAGTTCCAATAGGAAATATTCTGCTCATTTGCTTTTTATCATCGCTCATGAATTAGGGCATATTGCCTGCGGTCATGTCAAAGACGGTGTTCTCATTGATGAACAAATAACCAAGGAGTTTCAAGACCAGGAAGAGAATGAAGCTAATGACTTTGCAATCAATCTTCTTTTAGGAGAAAAAGATAAATATATTTGGGGTAAACAGCCTGATTCAATTCACTTGGTACGCACTGTGCGTCAACTTGCTACCAAAGATAGGGTAGAGCCTGGTGTCTTAGCATTGAATTATGCTTGGCAAACGGGTGAATGGGACATCGGAGTAGGTGCATTAAAGATACTAGAGCCAGTAGCCAACGCGTCTGTTAAGGTTAATAAGTATCTTGAAAACGAGTTAGATTGGGAGCGATTGGATACAGACAGCGAAGAATATTTAAGACTCGTAACAGGAGTATAATTTTTTCTGAATATTTATATATAGAAGGGGCAAGTCCTTGCGACTGTATTTTACAGATAATGATGTGATTTTAAAGCTAGCAGCCTACCAGCTATTTTGGGAAATGGTTGCTAGCTTAAATATTCAGGAAGAAAATATCAGGGTATTGCCAACAGCAGCCAAAGTTTTTAGTGCTTCTAGGAAAATAATTCAACAATACAGGCAAATTAGTTTGGAAAGAGCAAAGCAGGTAGTTAGTAGATGCCAACCAATTGACCGTTCTATTTTGTCTAATACTTTAGAATTTCAGTTATTAGCTGCTACTGAAGGAATTGATGTTGGCGAAGCTTTACTTGTTGCAGCGACTCAAACAGAAGAAGACTTTTATTTACTAACCTCAGATAAAAGGTTTTTAAAAAATCTAGAATTATCTGAATTTGATGACATTAAGCGGAGATTAAACAAAAGAATTATTTGTTTAGAGCAATTAATGATTCATATAATTAAAACTGCTGGGTTTGATTTAGTATGCAGGAGAATAGCTTCAGCAGAAGCGTGTGACCAAATTATTTCTGAGGCATTTCAGTTAGGTAGAAAAACAAAAATTCAAGACGCTGTTAAAGTTCTTGAAGTTGCAATAGAAGATTTACGAAATGAAACTGGAGAATTACTAATAGACTCTGTCTTAGTTTTTCCACCTCAATTATAAATTGCTCTTAAAGTGAAGCGATTCTATGACTCTTGCTAGCTGTTCAAAGGAAGTTCATCCTCAAAAGTGGTTTTTTCCTGAACCAATTCTTCTGACACCTAAAGAAAACGCGGTTTCACGCGATACTCTAAAGCATTTGCATGCTTGCTTTTTACCCGTCTACGCGCTCTTTCAACTGCCATTTACAGCCAATTGACCCAAACGCTTCAACACACTCAAAACCGTATATAATTCATTCCCCGGATTGAAGATGTAGAACAAGCGAGACAAGGCATACTTTGGTGTTGCTTGTTTAACCAACTTCACGAAAATAAAGCTACCGCCATTGGTAATTAGTCCGTATATTGGTTTATCCGTGTTAGATACGAACAGCATATAAGCCAGGAGTTGTGGTTTGCCTACCTCCACAGAAAAAGCTGCTTGTTTGGACTCTATAACTACTACTACTAGCTGTTCAAATAAAATTAAGACATCAATTTGCCCTTTGACCGTTACCCCTTCATCAAAAGCCGTAACTTCCACAGACTTTTCCGATTTAACATGAAACGGAGATAGATAAAAGTCGGCTAAATCTAACAAGGGAGACAACACCACCATCTTGACGGTGTTTTCTAGCATAGGCGGGTACTTGAGTAAATTAGCATAACTCGCCTTGACTCGGTCGAGTTGTTGTTTTTCCAAGTTGGTTATTTCCGGTAAGTTATCTTGCCACTCTCTAAAAAATTGCTCATCCTCAACTAATTGCAGTCCAAAGTTAGTTTCTAAATCAAGCAGAGTAATTTCTTTAGCTTGTATTGTTTGAATCATAATCCTAAAATATTTTTAGTAAATGATAGTGAATGCAAATGTGAAGAGTGGGTTTATGACTGGAAATATTTAGCTTTCAAAGTCTTGAGGGTTTTCTCTTGCCCTGCCATCAGCCTATTTACCCTTAATTGTTTTGCTTGCTGCAATTAATTCGATTGTGTGCGTTGAGGCAAGTTTTCCCAGTTACGGATCATTACGTCCACTAAAATTTCATAGGGAATCCCTGTAGTAGCACGAAAGTTCTGCAATTTTTCCACAGCCTTAATTGAGAGCCTCATGGCAACTTTCTTGTATTCTGTTCCTTTTAAACCAGATTCTGGTAAATCAGAATCAAGTTGAAATTTTTTGATATTTCCTACGACCTTAACACGTCAAGGAAAAATTACCAAGCTCTCCACGATGCAATTAAAACTTTTGGAGACTGGTTCCACTGCCAACGCTCTGTTTGGTTAATTAGAAGCAGTCTCAGCGAGAAACAGATTTACGATCGCCTGAGAGCACACACCAGCGACCTTGACTATCTGTCAGTTTTTGAGGTTAACCTCTCTTCGGCTCTGGGTTGGTTACCCAAGATCGAGAGCACTAAAGAGTGGACTCTTTCGACTTCCGCAGGGTGCTTCGCTGATGCCGATTTCTTGTCGGACTTTGATGACAGGACAGAGGACTAAGTAAGGGATTGCGATCGCTCAGTCAACATGGTTTGGGGGCTTGAGGCAATCTCTTGAAGCGCCATCGGTGAAATTAACCAAAAACCCAGTTGCGAAACCGAAGTATCAAATATAAAAATATACTTTTTGTACTGACTTCGATAAATGAGTTCGCCCTAGATCTCATGTCCCCAGTCAGCCACCTTTGCATAAGAGACGACATCAGCCATGACCGCTCTGTAGCCACAAATTTCAGGCAAACTGCGAGATTTGGCGTCCATATATTTCTAGAAATTCTCTAAGTTTTGACAAAAGAGGTGAAATGCAGCCGACAGCGGAACAACTAAGAGCGTTTTGGAGCAAGTGTGTAAGAGCAAGTAACTTATGACAGCCAATCAATTTAGTTCGACTGGATGAGCGCAGCCAGCGAATCTTGATGTTGATTGGCGACACAATTGAAGTAGAGATTTATCCGAATGGAGAAGTATTCATCAAATGACTCAATCCAATTTTGACGCGATGTCAGACTCCGAGTTGTTGAATTATGTCAGAACGCACCCAAGCGATACGATCGCGTTCCACAAATACATGGACAGATTAGATGCTCGACCTGGGGTACTTTGCACCACAGACGAGGAATTTGAAGCCGAACTGAGGAAGCGAATCGCTCAACAGCAACAGCAATAAACCAAAACTTCCACTGTTTGCCGCTTGAAACTAGCAGTGGAAGCTAATCACTCATGAACCTCCTTTTCTAGATGAAGATGAATACGTTGTCGAGGAAGTGCTGGAGAATTGGTATGAGTTCTTACAGCCGCAACAAGTTGAGGGAGAAACCTATTACAGCGTCTATCATTCCAGCTTTAGGGTTTGGTTAGCAAAACAAATGGCTCAATTCCCGCTAGAAGATTACCTAAACACCTAGGTAGGGCTACTTCATCTACACAGTGATAAAGTATTCGCTCATCACCATTAATCAAACTGTTTCAACTCTTCTTCTAAAGTCTGAGCGTCTTTCCACATTTCAATATGTCCATCACGAAAGATTTTGGCAATAAATGGAGCGGGATACTTCCGAACAAACTCCTGCGTGGGGACAATAGCTTTTAGGAAAGCTTCAATCATTTGCTCTCCCGACATACTTTGGGAGGCGAGGACAAACATCTTGATTTTCGCACTGACAACAGCAAATTTTTCTGAGGTGCGCTTACCAATCTTGGCATCTTTGGTTAGAATCACCCAACCTCTTTTACCAACTTCTGGCAACCAATCTACGTCTTGAGCGTCTCTAGGAAAGTGGTCGTCATGAATTTCGATTGAGACGCCTGAGTTGCGAAGTGTTTCTACAACACGCTTGCTACCCAGGCACCTATCTACGAAAAAGACAATTGACTGGTGTTGACTCATGCAGCTAGCAGTTCATAGCGAATGGCTTCTTCAATCGCTAGGCGATCTACTCCGTAATCATCAGCGAGTTCGTCAATTGAATCGCCTGCTTCATAGCGCTCTGTCAAGACGTCGGTAGGAATTCCCGTTCCAGCAATCACAAGGCGACCAAAGGCGATTCGAGGGTCAATAACGATGATACGAGGGCTATCTTCCTCGTGAGAGCGAGTAAAGGGATAAAGTTTAATTGCAAGCCCCGTGTCATCGGGTTCAATTCGTTCGAGATGAGCATTAAGAGCATCTCTCAGTTCCTCCTGTCCGCTTTTTGAGGCGTTAATAAGGGAACCATAACGCTCAATAAACAGGTCAACGCCATTAGTGCGAAATATCTCACGGGCTAGGGGGTGGGATACTTGAAATTGTTCTTCAATGAAATCAAGAGCAGATCGCACCTTGTATAAATCAATTTTGTGTTGCTTGCGAATTGCCCGAAGAACGTGAACTTCAATAAGATTGGTAAATGAAAGGAGCCGTGGTCTGCGATCGCGAATTGGAATCAGGGGCTTGAAGAAACCAGAGCCAGAAGCGATTGAATAACGCCGCCCTACTGTCCATGAGCGAATTGTACCTTTTGGAATGCGTAGGTAGCGAGCAGCATCACTGATGGAATAACTTGGGATGTCTCTAGGATCTTTTCCTCCGTAAAAATCTGTCATAAGCGCACCTGCCAAAAGGGGGTATTCTTAATTATTAAATATATTCCCGCCATAGCTTCGCTACAGCATAGCGGCAGATCGCTATGCTCTTGGTCATTCAAAAACCTTGCTCGCCTCGATTCTACAAAAGAGTACTGGGAAGAACTTTTCACCGATATGGGGATTCCCATATCGGGACAGCGTAGCGCGACCGACAGGAGAAAAGAAAGCGAGTGGTCATTGGCACGCCTCTGCAGCGTTATAATGCCGATGAAGCATACGTTATCGCGACGGCTTTGCTAGGAGGAGACGCTTAAAATGACAGAAGAAGAACTGCGTCAAGCAATTTTCAAAGAAATGGAAGACATAGCTCCAGAAACATTAGAGGAGGTACTGCACTTAATCAAAAAGCTCAAACAGGAAGAACTGGAAGAAGATTTGCGGGAATCTCACGCAGCACTGAAAGAAGAGGGTAGCATTCCTTGGACTGAGTTAAAGAAAGAACTGGGGCTGGCGTGACTTACAGAATAGAAATTAAGCCCGCAGCAGCCAAACAAATTAGAAAGCTGCCACGAGATGCACAAGAGCGAATTGGCATTAGGGGAATCAGTGACATCGCCTGAAATGCTCAACAAATGCTCCTATGACAACTTTTCAACCTTAACACTCAAAGCCAGCAGTCGGATTTGAACCGACGACCTTCCGATTACAAGTCGGATGCACTACCACTGTGCTATGCTGGCAACTTTACACCCTATACGACAAAAAACGCATTATCGCTTTCAGGCATCACACTAGCTTCTAAGCTTAGCATAAGTAATCTGGATATGCAAGGTCAATTGCAAAAAATCTTTCTATCCAAAATTTTGCCACAAAACACCATATTCTTGCCATCTCGTTCATTTTTTCCCAAAATATGCCTTGATAGCGGTCAAACAATGCTGAAAATTAAACAATTTCGTGACTTTCTCATGAATGATGTTGATAAACTAATTGTTAAGTAAGTCGGTACAAATAAAGTTAACTGGTGAGAGTCGTTCTTTGTTTTTGGTCATGAGTCATTTGTTTTGAGCAAAAGGCTAACGACCAATGACTGATGACTCTCAACATAGTTATATTTATCTCTACCCACCTACTTATACCAATTCTCTGTGAAGTTGCACGTTGTTACCCCTCCTAACCTCTCCGATACCTTGGCTACTGTAGTGGTGTACAAGTTGAATTTACCCCCCTTAATCCCCCCTTATAAAGGGGGGAAGAAGACATCCGATTCCTTAATCCCTCCTTATAAAGGGGGGAAGAAGACATCCGATTCCTTAATCCCTCCTTATAAAGGGGGGAAGAAGACATCCAATTCCTTTATCCCCCCTTATAAAGGGGGGAAGAAGACATCCGATTCCTTAATCCCCCCTTATAAAGGGGGGAAGAAGACATCCAATTCCTTTATCCCCCTTACAAAGGGGGGGGAAGAAGACATCCAATTCCTTTATCCCCCTTACAAGGGGGGGGGAAGAAGACATCCAATTCCCTCCCCTTTATAAGGGGAGGGTTAGGGAGGGGTAAAACTGGCTCTAAAATTTTCTTCTGCAATCTATTTGAGGCTTGTGCGTACAAGGTAGCTTACTAAGGGGAGGTGCCGCAGGCGGTGGGGTTCTTTATATACATCTTCATATAGAAACGGTATTAGACACCAAAGCCACCTTAAACTATGAGCCAGACACAAAATATCCGGCACATTTTTAAGAAACCATTTTTGGACACGGCTGGGTAAAAGAACCAAAAAAATAATTGTTCGATCGCACATCAACAAGCATGGCAGGGTTGAAAGGACGAGATTTATTAAGTTTGGCAGACCTCAGTCCCACAGAAGTTCAAGAACTTTTGCAAATGGCACGTCAGCTAAAATCGCAAGAACTGAGGTTGCGATGCAACAAAGTATTGGGGCTGCTATTCTCCAAAGCATCTACTCGAACGAGAGTAAGTTTTACCGTAGCAATGTACCAATTGGGTGGACAGGTTATCGATCTCAATCCCAATGTCACGCAAGTGAGTCGTGGGGAACCCGTGCAAGATACAGCGCGAGTTTTAGATAGATACCTAGATATTTTGGCAATTCGCACTTTTGCACAGCAAGAATTAGAAATTTTTGCCAACTATACTAAAATTCCCGTCATTAATGCTCTTACCGATTTAGAACATCCCTGTCAGGTATTGGCTGATTTAATGACAGTGCAAGAATGCTTTGGCTCCTGCGATGGGTTAACCTTAACTTACGTTGGGGATGGTAATAATGTGGCAAATTCCCTGCTACTGGGTTGTGCTTTGGTGGGAATGAATGTGAGAATTGCTTCGCCTCATGGGTTTGAAGCAAATGCAGCAATTGTAGAAAAAGCACGCTCAATTGCAGGGGGGAAAACGGAAGTCCTTCTCACTCACGATCCCGAAATAGCAACCAAAGGTGCTCATGTTATTTACACCGATGTTTGGGCAAGTATGGGACAAGAAGAACAAGCAGATGACCGAATGCCAATTTTTCAACCTTACCAAGTAAACGAGCAACTATTGAGTCTTGCAGATCCAAAGGCAATTGTTTTACACTGTTTACCAGCACATCGCGGTGAAGAAATTACCGACGAGGTGATTGAAGGTTCCCAATCACGAGTTTGGGACCAGGCAGAAAATCGAATGCACGCTCAAAAAGCTTTACTTGCCAGTATTTTAGGTTCTGAAGAACTATAAGTGAGAAGTTATGAGTAAGGAGTGGTAAATTATAAGGAGCGCAAGTTAGCTAGAACTTATTCCGCCGTAGATGGCAAATTTTAGGTATTTACTCCTCAATTTTTACTCCTTACTCCTTTTTTAATTCCTCACCTTCACTCCTGACTCTTCACTTTTTTAATAAAAAATCCAAAATATTCAAAATAGATAGTGCGTAGAGAGGTTTTTTGTAGTACTAATGTTCTAGGAACATTTGTATTTTCCTCCCTACTAACTTATGGAAAGACTAACAGAAGCTCAAAGAGAACTTTACGAATGGCTGGCAGAATATATACGCCTTCACCAGCATTCGCCCTCAATCCGACAAATGATGCAGGCGATGAATCTAAAATCCCCTGCACCAATTCAAAGCCGCTTGGAACATTTACGCAATAAAGGATACATTGAATGGAGTGAAGGAAAGGCAAGAACAATTAGAGTTTTACAACCTTTAAAACAAGGTGTACCGCTTTTAGGTGAGATTGCTGCGGGTGGTTTAATCGAACCAGTTACCGAAGCCGAAGAGTATATAGACATCACCAATATGTCGTTACCTCCCCAAACCTATGCTTTGCGGGTTACAGGTGACAGCATGATTGAGGACTCTATAGTTGAAGGAGATTTGGTATTTCTGCGTCCTGTACCAGAACCAGATCAACTCAAAAACGGTACTATCGTCGCCGCAAGAGTCGATGGCTATGGCGCGACTTTAAAGCGATTTTATCGTCTCGGCGATCGCATTACCCTAAAACCCGCAAATTCCAGGTATGAACCGATAGAGGTAAATGCCCTTCAAGTACAGGTACAAGGTTCCCTAGTTGCCATTTGGCGTAATTACAACAACTAATAACCAGGGAATGGGGAATGGGGAGTAGGGCTGTAAGAGGAGGGGGAAAAGGGAGAGGAAGGGAGAGTGATTCCCCCACTCCCCACTCAAAAACTCCCCACTCCCTTCTTCTTTACTCCCCACTCACCAATCACCAGTCCCTTTAACATATGTACTTGTTAAACAACCGAGTCAAAGAAGCCACTGAGAAAACAGCAAAGCCATACCTCCTCAAACGACCATTTGTAGGTGAAAACAGAAGCAGTTATCAAACACAGCAACCATTACCGGGATGCCCCAGAATGCCAGCATCCATAGAATTACGGGGATATCAGCGACAAGCAATTGAAAACTGGTTTGCCAATAACGGCAGGGGAACCCTGAAAATGGCAACCGGCAGTGGAAAAACCATTACTGCACTTGCCACGGTTTGCGAACTCTACAAGCAAATTAAATTGCAAGCTTTGCTGGTTGTATGCCCTTACCGCCATCTTGTGACTCAATGGGCACGAGAATGTGAAAAATTTAATTTACAACCCATCCTAGCCTTTGAGAATGTACGTAATTGGCAGAATCAACTCTCCACCCAACTCTACAACGTCCGTTCTGGTTCCCAACCCTTTCTCACAGTCATTACCAGCAACTCCACCTTAATTGGAGATGGTTTTCAGTCTCAAATTAAATATTTTCCCGAGAAAGCTTTGATTGTAGGAGATGAAGCACATAACTTGGGCGCACCTAAATTGGAAGAAAGTTTACCCCGAAGCATTGGGCTGCGACTGGCTTTATCTGCTACACCAGAAAGATATTTTGATGAAGATGGAACCCAATCTTTATTTGATTATTTTGGCCCTGTTCTCCAGCCAGAGTTTACCCTAAGAGATGCGATCGCTCAAGGTGCCTTAGTACACTACCTCTATTATCCCATACTCGTAGAATTAACAGAAACCGAAAGCCGCACCTACGCTAAATTAACGCAAAAGATAGGACGGGCATTACTGTATCGGGAACGGGAAGTTGAATTGACAAACTTTGAAGACAATGAAGACTTAAAACCCCTGTTAATGCAAAGAGCAAGGTTGGTTGGTGCAGCCGAAAATAAGTTAAACGCTTTGCGCGAACTTATGCAAAATCGCAGAGACACCTCCCATACATTATTCTATTGCAGTGACGGTTCACCAGAAGTCGGACAGCGTTCTAACTTACAACAGTTAAAAGCCGTTGCCAAAATTTTAGGTGTAGAAATGGGATACAGAGTCAGTACCTACACAGCCCGAACACCATTAGAAGAAAGAGAAGCTTTGCGCCGTCAATTTGAAAGCGGCGAACTGCAAGGTTTGGTAGCCATTCGCTGTTTGGATGAAGGAGTAGATATCCCTGCTATTCAAACCGCCGTGATTTTAGCAAGTTCTGGCAATCCCCGCCAATTTATTCAGCGGCGAGGACGAGTTTTACGACCCCATATAGGTAAAGACCGTGCAACAATATTTGATGCGATCGTTTTACCACCAGAGTTGGATAGAAACACTTTAGAAGTTGAGCGCAACTTGCTGCGAAAAGAATTACTGAGATTTGTTGAATTTGCCGACTTAGCCGACAATGCAGGTGAAGCGAGGATGAAGCTACTGAATCTACAAAAGCGCTACGGCTTGTTAGACATATAAAGTTTCGTCCTTTGTCCTTTGTCATTCGTCATTTGTCATTGGTCATTTGTCCTTTGTCATTCGTCATTCGTAGGTTGGGTTGAGGAACGAAACCCAACATTACAATCGAATTGTTAGTCATTGGTCATTCGTCATTTGTCATTCGTAGGTTGGGTTGAGGAACGAAACCCAACATTTCATCCAATTGTGAAGTAGTCCTTTGTCCTTTGTCATTCGTCATTCGTAGGTTGGGTTGAGGAACGAAACCCAACATTTCATTAATAGTCATATCAATGATGATATTTTGGCAATTGTGAAAGAAGCTGATTTCAATTAAGCTTTGCAACTTTCGCTCTTTTTACGGCAAAACACCAGAAATTAGCCTAGCGGTGGGAGATAGCCGTCACACAACCGTCATTCACGGTAATAATAGTTCTGGAAAAACTAGCCCGCTAAATGCATTTACCAGGGTGTTGTATGAGAAATTTAGTGCAGCTTTTGCATCATCCGAGCAGCTGGTGAATAAGCGTGCGATCGCCTCACAGTTTAAACTGAAGTTAGGTAAGCGAGCCACTAGATACAAAGCGGCATTGAAAGCTTTCAATTGTTTCATTACTGAATTAACTCTGCCAGCATAGTCGTTTTATGAAACGCGACAGTATCGATCGTTTAGATCGTTGTGTGCGATCGCAAAGTGAAAGGTCACGAAAAAATGGTAGTTAGAGTGGAGTATTCCACCAAATGTCCTTGTGTGGAGTGCTGGACAATTGGGCAAGCAAAACGAACATAAGTAAGCAGATCCGAAAATTCCAGAGAAAAATTGTAGTATTTACATAGATTTTTCATTTGTGAAGAGGTTAGGTCAATTAGATAAAAAGCAGACAAACATTGGTTCCATTTTTTTGGCTTGAATCCCCTACCTTGTCCCAAATATGACTGTAGCTTCCCGGTCAACTTACAAGCCTTCACCCGTATTGCTGTTCTTTTTTACCTTTTTATTGACTCTCTTGGTATCCCTGCCTTGGGTGAGTGCCAAAGAAGAACCCAAACCAAAGCCCGAAGATTGGGAGATCAAAGGCATTGTCGCAGCCCTGACAGACCCTTATGCTAAAGTGAGGCTAGAAGCAGCAAAGAAGTTGGGAGAATATGAGCTAAACGATCCTGAAAGGCAAATTCCCAACTATCAGAACGTTGTAGATCGGCTTGTTCAGCAGCTATCGCCTTCAGACAAGGAAGATAAAGAAGAAAATAGCGTTTCCCGTCAAGTCGCAGCAGAAGCACTGGGGAAGATGCAAGCCAAAGACATTGCCAAAGATGTTGCCGCACTCCTCAAAGATTCTGACACATATGTCCGTTCAGCCGCAGCAGAAGCACTGGGGAAGATGCAAGCCAAAGACATTGCCAAAGATGTTGCCGCACTCCTCAAAGATTCTGACA